>JBHEQW010000022.1:0-2363 GCA_046530935.1 Arsenophonus sp. | reverse complement strand
GGAGGAACTATTATACGAGTGCCTTTACCGCCGTTAACGGAGGAACGACGTAAAGATTTAATTAAAGTTATCCGTAATGATGCTGAACATGGGCGTGTATCTGTTCGTAATGCGCGGCGTGATGCGAATGATAAAATTAAGACCTTACTAAAAAATAAAGAAATTAGTGAGGATGATGAACGTAGAGTACAAGATAAAATCCAGAAGTTAACTGATAATTTTATTAAAAAAGTTGATGAAGCTTTACAGGAAAAAGAAAAAGAATTGATGAAATTTTAAACATTATTTATAATAAGACTTTTATAAAAGTAAGTATGTCTTTAATTATCTCTATAAATTTATTCCCCAATGTTATATGTTTGAATTAGTTATAATTCTTTTTAATTAAATAGTAGAGCATATATATCATTATGATACATTTGACAATTTTAGGTTCGACCGGTTCAATTGGTAAAACGACACTATCAGTAGTCAAAGAAAATTCAGCAAAATTTAAAATTATAGGATTAGTTGCACATAAAAATGTAGCTACCATGATTCAGCAATGCTTAGAATTCAAACCACAATATGCTGCTATGTCAGACGAAAAATCAGCCAATAATTTAAAAAGCATACTAAATAAACAAGGATGTAAAACTGAAGTTTTATCAGGCAAAAATGGAGTTTATGAAATAGCGGCACTTGATAATGTTGATCAAGTAATGTCAGCAATTACTGGAATTGCTGGTTTAATACCAACATTAACTGCGATCCGTAAAGGTAAGCGTATTTTATTAGCCAATAAAGAATCGTTGATTACTAGTGGGCAACTTTTTTTTGATGCAATTAAAAAATATGGTGCTCAGATACTGCCTATTGATAGTGAACATAATGCGATATTTCAAAGTTTACCGACTAAAATTCAGCATAATTTAGGTTTTGCCAATCTTAAACAACACGGAATAACGCGCATAGTATTAACTGGCTCAGGTGGCCCTTTTCGTGAAATTCCAATCGCCTCTCTTAAGAACATGACACCAAATATGGCTTGCAATCACCCTAATTGGTCTATGGGACATAAAATCTCGGTTGATTCAGCAACGATGATTAATAAAGGATTTGAATATATTGAAGCACAGTATTTCTTTAATGCTTCAGCAGAGCAAATTGAAATTATCATCCATCCACAATCTATTATTCATTCAATGGTAAGCTATCATGATGGAAGTGTGATCGCTCAATTAGGTACGCCTGATATGAGAACACCAATTTCTTATAGTATGGCTTATCCAGATCGCATTCCTTCAGGTGCGGCTGCACTCAATTTTAAACAATTATCTTCATTAACCTTTATTACACCAGATTACCAACGTTACCCATGCTTGAAATTAGCAATTGATGCTTCTCATCATGGGCAAGCGGCAACTACAATTTTAAATGCTGCTAATGAAATTTCTGTTGCTGCATTTTTAGAAGGAAAACTTAAATTTAGTGATATTGCAAAAGTTAATTTCAATACAGTAGAAAGGTTAAGTTTAGCCGAACCTGATAGCATTGATGCAGTGTTAGAGATTGATAGTGAAGCGCGTCAAATTGCAATTAATTATATTGAAACATTAGCGATATCATATTAATGAATAACTTCATCTACTTAAATATTTATATATTTATCTTAAATTTAATTTTTATAAAATTAAATTGAATTTAATCATATCAAAAATAAATAAAATACTAACTAATAATTTATTAGGAATCATAAAATTTTTAATTAGCCTTAAGTAATTTTACTTTTATTATAAATTTTACTTTTATTATATAAAGTAATTAAAGCATATAGAGTTATTAGCAAATTTACTGATGTTTTGGGCGTGTTACAACTTCCGCTCTAATGATTCGTAAATCTGTTTTTTCCTGCTTAAATTGGACGTTGTTTAGCACTAAGTGTGGTCCCAGAGCAAGTTACAAATGCTTATTAAAGTCCAGTTTCTCTGCACTAGCCTTTCTGAGCAGATTTGAGCATCTTAATAATAGCATAAATAGCATTGAAATGCTTGTTTTTCTTGAAGCAGAGTCCTTTTTGCGTAGAATTCGTAGCCCGACTGTTGCAAAAAGCTGATTTAATCGGATTTGTCATTCTTATATTTAAAACTAAGTGCTCTAACTTGAAGTGTATCATACAAGCAGTTATCCTTGATCTTTACTCTAGCTTCTTCATCTCTGCAGTGGATACTTATCTAAAATATTCCTAATAAACATTAATAGCTTTATTAACGGCATCACAGTTCTCTGCCAACAAGAAACATTCTGGTCAGCTCATCTTTAACTTTCAGTTTGGTATTCCTTTGAAAAGTGAAGCCAAGCACATTAGCTATTCTATATACCAA
>JBHEQW010000021.1:0-953 GCA_046530935.1 Arsenophonus sp. | reverse complement strand
TTAAATTTACGCTTAATTGAAGAATTTTATCATAAGCATATTTCTGTAAATGTTTTTATAGAACTAACACGCTAACCGGAGCATAGTGCTGATCACAATGCCAAATATTTTTAACAGTTATTTCATTTGGCCAAGCTCCAATACAGGAAGCTTATCTAAACGTTTCAATGAAAATAGTTTACCTGTAGGATTATACATTTTTAATGTAGCATTATCGCTCTATACGCCAAGAACGCCAAGATATTAACTGGAATAATATTATATCTTTTTATGATATTTTTATCTAAAACAATGATGGTAGATATTTATTGTTTATTAAGATAATGTCCAAATCTTATCGCCAAGCATATCTTCAGTAAATTCTTTATTGACTCTGTTGATACCAAGAGAGCCTCTTATTTAAGATTAAACCTACCATTCCAATTACTTAATTATACATGCCATGATCTTTTATTCTAAAGAATCGGATTAAATATGATAAGTTTAGCATTCTTTATTTTTTGGATTTCTGGGATAAGATAATGAGCACTTACTTTAGCTTGAGTTAAAATTTGCAGCAAACATTATTTACTGCTGTATAATGGAATATGAAAAATTTCACTCGATCATCTTGGCCTATCGATGAAAAAGATTTATCGATATAATAATTACTCTTATCAACGATAAGAGTTTTAGACAAACAACCAACTATCATTAATCAACAATAACATCATAAACAATTTTCGCTTAATCATCTACAGATAAGTGTTTGATATATGCACATTATAAAAACATTACTTCTTATACCCTATACTTCATGCAACTAAATAATTTAAGTCAAAACTTTTGACTGTACGCTTAGTTTTCAGTACTGTCTTATTAGTATCTCCATTTTTATAATTTAAAAGAATAAACTGTTTATAATAACCTTAGTTTATTTATATCTTAACAATAAGAGTTATTAGAAAATCTGG
>JBHEQW010000020.1:0-1764 GCA_046530935.1 Arsenophonus sp. | reverse complement strand
CCAGATTTTCTAATAACTCTTATTGTTAAGATATAAATAAACTAAGGTTATTATAAACAGTTTATTCTTTTAAATTATAAAAATGGAGATACTAATAAGCTAGTACTGAAAACTAATCGCACAGTCAAAAGTTTTGATCCAAATTATTTAGTTGCATGAAGTAGAGTGTATGAGAAGTAATGCTTTTATAATTGGCATGTATCAAACACTTATATGGAGATGATTATGATAAAATTGTTTATGATGTTATTGGTGATTGATAATGATAGTTGGTTGTTCGTCTAAAACTCTTATCGTTGATATGGGTAATTATTATATCGATAAATCTTTTTCATAGATAAGCCAAGATGATCGGGTTAAATTTTTAATATTTCATTATACAGCAGTAAATGATGCTCGCTCATTGCAAATTTTAACTCAAGCCAAAGTAAGCGCTCATTATCTTATTCCAAAAATCCCAAAAATAAAAAATGGCAAACCTGTCATATTTAACCTTGTTCCTGAAAATAAAATAGCATGGCATACAGGATTAAGCAATTGGAACGGCAAGCTTAATCTTAATGATAGCTCTGTTGGTATCGAAATAGTTAATAAAGGATTTACTGAAGATATGCTTTGCAATAAGGTCTGGAATTCTTTTAATGAACAACAAATTTCTGCTATCATTAATTTATCTAAAGATATTAGAAAAAGATATAACATAACCCCAGATAATGTCTTGACACATAGCGATATTGCTCCATTAAGAATGTATGATCCAGGTAAACTGTTTCCATGCAAACGTTTAGCTAAGCTTGGTATTGTAGCTTGCCTAGATGAACTAATTGTTAAAAAATATCTGGCAGGGCGATCAGCCTATACGCCGGGTAGTGTGTTAGTTATCCAAAAATATTTACAGAACTACTGGTATGATAAAATTCCACAATCAGGTAACTTGATGAGGAAACGCGCAGAACTATTAGTGCATTTCAGCTTCATTTCCGGCCAGATGATATAAGTGGTAATGGAGATGCTGAAACAGGAGCAATTGCACGTGCATTAGTTGAAAAATATAGAAACCAGAGTGATTAATTATCACTATCCAAGATAGATAGTGTGGTTTTTTGAATAATCCAGATTTAACTGGGACCAATCTTCCATATACTACAATAAAGTTTTGATATCCAATACCAATTGGAATTATGGTAATTCATGATTGCACAGCAAAACATATTGATGCAGAGTGATCTCAAGCTCTTCACAAGAATTGAAATGATGGATGCTTTTGAGCGACCTTCTATTCGCCCATTAAATCTCTCAACAATACCATTTTTCTTGAGAATACTACTCTGTGGTCTAACTCAGTTTTCCATAGCAACTCTCTCTACACAAATGGTTGAATTTAGTTTTTCCAGCGGCTAAATGTTTTTGCAAAAAAATGTTTGTAAATTCTTTGCCATTATCTCCAATTACTAATGAATAGCCATTGGACATGCTTGGTTAAGATCACGCAAGAATGGTCAAGTATTCATTGGCCGCATTTTTACAATTCTAAGACGGATAAAAACCTATACAGAACGATTGTAGAGAAACGATCTTATCTTACGAAGAGATAACGTCGTGAAGTTTCGTTTAGCATTTTTTGAAAACATTTTCCATCTGCGTGCAAATAACTAAGCTCGTAGCTTTTAAATGCTTTTTGCTTCATGTTCGTGTCTATTATACTTCATCATTTTAGGCAAATTTTCCACCATCCGCGCCTTCGTAAACAGCGATCTAGATAAG
>JBHEQW010000019.1:0-28678 GCA_046530935.1 Arsenophonus sp. | reverse complement strand
TCTTCTTTTGAGATTATTTTTAGGTTAGTTTGATGATTTGCATGCATTCTCTGTTCTTACTATTTAGTAAATTTCTTTTTGGTCACTTGACACCTAACTAGTTTTAGTGGTGTATTATTTGAATTAATTATCAAATGTTATCGCAATTGGATTTTTAAATAGGATCATACACTAAATATTACTTCTATTAGTTTAAAGACTTATGTTCCTTCCTTGCGTATAAGGTTTCAGAGATATTGGCGTATCCTATTGATTTAATTTATTAATAATCTTAACAATAGAGAAATTATATACCACAAAAAAGTCTATCATATAGGTATACGAAAAACAAGATATTATCTTTGATCCAATTACATAAACTAATACATAATGCTGCAAGACATCTGATAATCACAGCCATTGGAATTATTAGTTTAAAACAATGCCGTGAGAATATTCTGAACGCTATCTTGTTGATAAGCGTGTCCAATATCACAACCTCTTCCGTAACCCTTATTCGCTACATCAAACAATACGACTAGTATTGACGATGTTGAGATTAAAGCGTCTGAAGTTAGCGGAAATTGTGCTTGCAACAGAATATGATTCAATAGCTTGCTAGCAGCCTTGTTTGAAGCATATAAAAGCTGCTAAATTTCTACTATGGCTGTTAAGCTGCAACTGGAAAATCTCTTGCATCGGTGATTTTCAGAAAGCTCACGCATGGGTTGTTTGTGGTTGCGCCCATTTTCGCTGAAAAAAAACATGCTCTTTCTTCAATACCACTCAATTAAAGACTGAAACTAAAGGCTGAAACAGGAATGTCTTGAAGAGAACATCCAATCCTCCTGTGTAATTTAAGCTATACTGGCTACGTTTATTTCTTGCCTATTGTATAGACAGTCTTATCAGGTAAGATATTGGATCGCCTTTGCTTGCTGTCATTATCATCATTACTGAACTTTGACGTAAGTAGAAGAGCTTGTTGCGGTCGAAGATAGTTATCAAGAGTTAGAAGACAACTGTTGATAACTTCTTGATAGCTCACAAGCACGTGTGGTTTAAGTATATTTCCAAGGCTTTCTGCTGGAGACGACTGCCATTAGTTTTTAGAGTGCAATAGCAAAGATATTTCTAGATACACGCAGTACAAATGCTGTTGGGTACGAAAAACATATAATCTTCTGAATTCACTGCATAAAGGATGCAATCGAAAGTTAAAACTGACTTTCGTGAGGTCTAGACTAGCATGGAGTAGTTACGCCGCTAATAAAAACCATTGATCTTTTGTTAGCAAGATTTTCAGATAAGTGAACCATGTAGCGATTAAGAGAAGCTAAAAAAAGATCGAGAAAACTTGCCAGCATTCTGCGATTTTCTCCTCCAGAGATGACTCCCAGTCAATAAGAACAACTAATCATATTGAATAGGTTTTTATGCAACAGCAAGACTACTAAGTCGACACGCCAAGAACTGTAGTTCAAGAAAAAGAACCATTTTAATGCTATTTAAGTTGCTACAGTCTGCTAAGAAAAGCTGGAACAGGCTAAAGGATTTGAGCTGCTTAAGACTGGAGGCAAAACAACCTTCAATTTAAGGATAAAGAGCAAGATTTAGAAAGCATCAAACTTGAACGTAGCTTAACCGCCGGCATACACTAAATTTACTAATAACTCATTTAGAATGCAACTGAGGATATAACATGTCAAATAGTAAGAATAATTTAATTTGGATAGATTTAGAAATGACAGGATTAAATCCGGAACAAGACCGTATCATTGAAATTGCAACAATCGTCACTGATTCCAGTCTAACTATTTTATCCGAAGGTCCACTGATTGCCATTCATCAATCGGAGCAAGAATTGTCACTTATGGATGAGTGGAATGTTAAAACTCATACTGGAAGTGGATTGATTGATAGAATAAAATCCAGTCAATATGATGAAAAAAAAGCCGAATTAGCCACAATTGCATTTTTAGAAAAATGGTTACCTATGGAAGTTTCACCTATTTGTGGTAATAGTGTTGCTCAAGACCGTCGTTTTTTATTCAAATATATGCCTAAGTTAGAAAAATACTTTCATTACCGTTATTTAGATGTGAGCACCTTAAAAGAGCTAGCTAGTCGTTGGAAGCCTGATATATTGCCAGGTTTTACAAAAAAAAATACCCATCAGGCTTTAGAAGATATAAAGGGATCTATTGCAGAATTAGCTTATTATCGACAACACTTTATCAACCTTTAAACCATGTTATTATCATGATGATAAATTAGTGATTTTCTATTTTAATAAGCATTAAAGATTAAAAATCTATTTTATAGAGCAGAAAAATACTTTTATGTTCAATAATTTTTCTATAATTCTCGCCCACAATTCCATACAATGGAATTTGTTATAAATATAGGAGAATAGCTAAATTAGTAGACAGACCAATTTTTGGAAGATGGTCGCTGGAAGAATGGAGATTGCGAGGTTAAGTGTCTGCTATCTCACTACAAATTATCTTTTTGTAATGATTGGCATAAAAGTTTTTGATATAATTTATTGCTTTTTTACATGTTTTATATTCTTTTAGTTTCTTAGTCACTTAAAGTGTATTGGCAATTTAGACTTGTTTTGTTTGTGAATTTTTTTCTGTTATGGATTTTATTTAATTATAAAAATTAAACTTTTTTTTAAGTTATTTGCAAATCTGGTGTATGCTAGTAAGACTCATCCGCTTTTGATGCTTCGCGAATCTCTGTTCATGATTAAGAAATTGAATTGCTCTTTATCTTTAAAAAGAATAAGAGAAAAAATCATCCTCTCTTTGCTAAAAGAGATGTAATAGGTTTATAGATTTATTGTAAGTTAAAATCTCATTAGAGTCTTTATTCTTTGACCTAATGCACTAATTTTAAATAAATTAATCATAGGAATAAGCTTAATAACATTCGTTTTTTCTATTTTACACATTCTTTCTTAGAATAATTCCATTGCCTGTTTAGCCTCTTTGCCAAACTAAGCATTGATAAAAACAGCCTATTACACAAATAGAATAATATTTATAGAGATATCTGTGTGCTTGAATCCGTTCATCAAAACTGAGCTAATCAGTCTACTTTTTTGCTGGCAGTCATCTTACGTACATTATATGCGTTTGGTAATAGTACGCCTAGTTTTCGCTTCTATAAGAAACCATAATTAACCAAACATTTTAAAATGTTTTGGTGGAATATAGCTATATAGAGTTAGTAGCATTTTAGGCTAAGGCTATGTCGTGTCCCGGATTTCGTTTTTTTACTAAGTATACTTTACAGCAACATCCTGTTGTAGTGTATTTCAAGTAATGTTGCTACTACTTTCATATCGCAGATAGGACCACAATATCATGAAAACTCCTGGGATTTATCAAATCATAACTCATGGCCGTGACGCAGCAGGCGAATAACAGTGTCTGACAAGATTTATTCGATTTCTCTTTTTTTTAAGAACACCTCACAACTCTATACAACATGTTTAATATCAAAAATCAACACAAGTGATATAGATATGAAGAACTGGATATTGATTAAGTTCTCTACCATAAATCTTCAAGGCAAAGAATATATTAATTTCAATACCATTTTGTGATGCTAACTTCAGTATAAAGTCGGTGGTTGTCGAAAAACATAGCCTTAAGTCGCCAAGCTAAAATCAGTTATTGTTAAAAAAAGTAAAAACAGAGACTATATGGCATGCTGAAATAATATGATTGCCAGTTGAAATCGAGCAAAGTATTAGCATCCTATGCTAGGACTATTCCGTGATTTTGAAACACCATAAACTGCAGACTTTTGATTTATAGCTTTAGTAGAAAAACGCTGTGAGAATCATTCAAGAGAAGCACTTCACTATCCACAGCCCAATAACTCCAAACATCTTTTCCACCAACAAGGCAAAATTGCCGCAGGCAAGGATTCTCTCAACAGATAGTACATGTCTACAAATTGACACTTTTACAGTATTTTTCAAGAAAGTTATTCCAGACCTTTCATCACTGATAAAAGCAGTTTAGTTTTGCAACTGATAATACATCTAGGTAAATTATCCTCTGAGTATCTTGCTAGAAAAACAGAAATCTGTATTATGTCCGCATTCCTCAGATCTATCTTGGACTGTTATCTTTGTGTTTCTCTAAAGTAGCGATATAGACCTGGATTATCCATAGTTCTCTATATGTAATAAATTCATTGATAAGCATATTTCAGTCATTAGGCCACTTAATCCATTTTTGTATCCAGTATCATCAGCTTGAATCCTTGGCGCATTGCTTAAAGATTCTGATAATCGGAATTAAACCAGGATAATACTTGTTATTAAAAAAATTTGAGAGGAAATCTAAGATTCATTAGGTATAATTTTTTAGAGCATCTCAAAAATTGAGTCTGTATAGGTCTGTCATGATTAATTTCTATAATGAGATCATAAAGCGCTTCTGATAAATAGGCGATGTAATACGTGAAGTAGAGTGTTATCTCATGATTTATGCAAGTAGTATACTCTTTCAAGCAGATTATTTCTGGCCATCTTGATGAATTCCTGAAAAAAATTAACATCTCTAAGAGTATAAAGCAATAATTAGATCATGATCCTCCCAAGAAGCAGCATACTGTGCTCTACGTTCCAGATCTTTAGATTAGACGTTATTTAACACTACTGTCTGTCAAATTTCCTTAGCCGATTCTAGCTTTTCTGAGCAAACTGTAGCAGTTAAATTCCATTAAAAGAGTTGTTTTTATCGAAGCAGAATTTATTCGTATGTGAGCTTCGTTAGCCTCAGTGATAAAAAAACCGATTTAATAGAATTAATAATTCTTATTGATTGATATTTTTATTCTGATTGAAAATCGTAGAATATTACCAATTCTAATATTTCTATTAAAACTTTATCAATAAAAGATCAATGGTTTTATTATCAGCATCCAACCTCTTCTCATACAACTTAACCTTAAATTTCGATTGCATGCCTTTGAAGAGTGAAGGCTAGCACCACACTAGCTGTTTTGTCTATCCAAGCAAGAGTTGGTGCTGCATATCCGAGAATATTTTTGCAATTTCATTCAAAAAACTAATGGCACACCATCCATCCAGCAAGCCTGAGATATACTGTTAAGCTAGGCGATCACAGGCTATTAAGAAATTCTTGGAGATTTGCTTCTGACGTTCAATAAGCATCTTTGACAGAAATTACCTCCTTTATACCGTCTATGCTCAGTGAGATCGATGCTGACAACCACCAGCAGGCGAATGCCGATCATCTTACATGACATGACTGTATATTTGATATCATCAAAGAAATAAATGTAGAGCGTATATCGCTTAAATCATAAATGGGCCATTGCCTATTCTCTTCAAGACATTATTATTTCAGTCTGATGATGGATATATTGGCTAGAGAGCGTCTGCTTCTCACTGAGAAACCTCTCCAAAAGCCTTCCTAAAAATCACCTGTAGATATACCTCGTATGTATAGGGCATAGTAGTAGAAACTTTTTAAGGTTTTTTTAGACTTCAGATAATGTAGTAGTAACGAGTTTTTGAAACATATCAGTTATCCCTGCGATCTCTAAGCTTTGGTATTTTAATCTCAACATTGCCTATACCAATCTATATAGTTCACTGTAGGAAATAGCTGTTATGGAACCTTTGGCATGATGTCAGCGCCTGTCAACAAAGCAGCATTCAGGATATTGTCGCACAATGACTTCAAGGTCAGCTTCAACGATGAGGTTGGTATCAGCTTTACATGGGTGCATTACGGATGAGTGCATACATGTAAGTCAGAGGTAATATCTTGGTTCACTGTTAGCTATATAGTAACAATACTATAACATATTATCTGTCTCTGTTGTTGAAATTATTTACAAAATCAATCAATATGATACGCAGCCAGTATCTCTCCAAAACCTCATATACCATAAATGAGCATAAATTATTTTGATTCACTATGATAAAAACTATATCTCCTTAGATAGGAGATTAAATACTGAAAAAGTCACGGTATTGATTAAGAATCAACAATTATATATGTAGCCAAATAACCTTTATTTGAAAATAAGATAAATAAAAGTTACAGGTCATATCTACTAGGCATGAAATTAATTCTCAAAATTTTTGAATAACTATAACGTTACAGTCATTTACTTTATCAGTAAATATCAGTGAAGTGAGTAATGTTGTGTCATTCTTAACATGGAAATTGTTTTGGTATTTAAAATAAATTTCAGGTAAGTTTGTATTATCATTTGACTATGGTGCAAATGTGTTGGTAGAAATTCCTTGCTTTATACTGTTATAAATGATTTTGCTACAACGATTGTCATAAAAAAGCAAATACTCCTCATACATATCGAAGAAACTATATCATCAATATAGCTTTGGTGTAATCTATCGGAGGATGTTACTTCATGCATTGAAGTAACTTATTTTATTTTGTTCTGTCAATATTATATCACAGTAAACATGTTATCCACAAGCAAAACTATATCACAATGATAAATGATTTAGTTATCTGTGATGCATCTTGAATAGCTTAACTTATACGAAAATCATCGAACAAACAGACCTTAATTTGCAAACAGTGTTTAAATGGCGTCATATGCTTCCTCTCTTCAGCGAAGAGAGCTAACATAAATCCACTAAATGATGGTATTCTTGAATTCAATGAAACAATTTTTCTTGAATCATTTAAAAGGAGGGTTATATCACACACTACGTATAAAAGATAAAAAACACGGAAGATAAGAAGAAAAAAAAGAATGAATTGTTGTCTTAATTAGCAAGGATCAACCTTGCTATTATATGTAAGCAATGAAATTTTTAAAGAGTTTAATGCACGGGTATGTTAGCTATTTTTTTTGAGCTGATCTTTGATAAAGAGTTCATTCTTTTCTTAGATGTAGTTAAATAGTAAAAAACTTTTGCCGGAGAGCGTAAAATTAGTTACATTAGCTTAATAAACTTGAATAATCAGATAGTTTATTGGTTATTGGCAAGGAATTATACATTTACAATATGAACATATATATCAGCTGATTAAAAGATCCATAAGCAACTTTCCATACTGAAAAGTGGTTTTATTTATCGAATTGTTTGTCTTAAAAAATGTTTAAAATCACAACAATTGAAATAGAGTGGTTGGGCTGCTGCTAGCATAGCCTATTATTTAAATTAAGCTTAGAAATTTTATGATTAAAACTACTCATTTCTTAGTTAAGATTGAATAATAACTTATTCATTTACAATTGGATTTTTATATGTTGCCACAAATTTTTTGCTTTGTTGCACAGAGTTATCCACAGGCAAATATGTTTTTTTATCACTATGATTATTGATGCTTCTTATTATAAAAAGAATGTAACTTATTAAAAATATTTCTAAAAATATTTATATTTTTAGATCATTTATCATATGGTTATTTTTTATGATCAATCCCTTTTTATTTTATACACAAGTAAAATTGAAGTCTCTTCTATAGAAGATATTGTTGTTAATAACCAAATATTTACGCGCAAATTCGTTTATTTTTTATAAAGTATTACTTATAATAATAAGTATCATTTTATCAAAATAATTCAAGGTGTATTTCCTAAGGAAATATAACATTTTTAATAGCGGATATTTACCTATATCTCGATATAATCGAGCGCCTGATTAGTTTATATAAATAAAGCTTTTCTTAACCAAATAACATTAATTGTTTAAGACAAAAATATTGTCTTATCCAGGCTCCAGGATGGATAGCATTATTTTTAAATAATTCAAATTTAACTTTAAACTAATTTTTTATAGACTGCAATGTAGTTTTATTACCTAATACTGATTAGTATAATTCAATTGTACAGCAAACATATTGATGCAGACTTTCTCAAGCTCTTGACTAGAATCAAGCTATTGACTAGAATTAAATTCTATCTTTTTGAAGCTTACTTTCTATGAGCTCATTAAATCGCTCATTCATACAATACAGTTGAGAATGCCTCTGTAGGCTACGTCTGTGTTCTATTCCAAGCCCTCTACACAATCGGTCAAATTTATGTTTTCTGGCGGATAATCTTTTTCGATGATAAAAAAAGTGATCTGTAAATTCTCTAGCATTATCTGTAAGTGCCAGTGATCATAGGAGATACTCGATTAAGATCACGTAAAAAGAGTTGAGCATTGGACAAGGTCTTGGTCTTATTAAAGATGGATAAAATCCATCTATGGCTAAATGCAAGATATCTATACCTATAAAAAGATAACGTCATGAAGTTTTGTTTGGCATTTGCTGAAATATTTCACATCTATCTAAAAAT
This sequence comes from Arsenophonus sp., assembly GCA_046530935.1. Classification (GTDB taxonomy): domain Bacteria; phylum Pseudomonadota; class Gammaproteobacteria; order Enterobacterales; family Enterobacteriaceae; genus Arsenophonus. The sequence continues at coordinate 20,377 of JBHEQW010000019.1, read as the reverse complement.
AAACAGGATTGTGGATTTTTTAAGGTTTAATGCTTCGGCTTCTGTGCTTCCTCTTGTCTTATTTCACGCAAAATTCCTCATTCAGTGCTTGCACAAACAACGATTCAGATCAGATTGAGATATAATGTAGTTCAAGAATTTGCTTACGACTGCCAGCAGCTCGATGAGCTGAAAAAATATTTTTTGCATGAAAAACCCTATGACTTAATGAATGGCAAACAGTATTGTTTGCGCAAACAATTTGGATATAGATCTGATCATCAAGATATCTTAGCAAAAATTATTGCTAAAAATTTTTTATACTGTATAAAAGATTTTTGCTACAGAGGTTGCCATAAAAAACCAAACAGTCATACAAATCAAGTAAACTCTTTCTGCACTTCCTTCCAACATAAAGCTCAATTTCATTAGTTAGGTCTGTAGGAATTTGTCGCATGATGTAGATTTATGTATTGAAGCAACTCATTTCACTTTATTCTACCAATATTATTACAATGGACATGTTATTAGTTGTGTGTGTTCATTAGTGTTAGATGGATATCGTTACAAAATTCATTGTTGCATGAAAACATTTAATAATCTTACTAGAACTGTCCTATAGCAAAACTATATCAGAAGGATAAATAGTTTATTTATTTAATATGTATGTTGAATAGCTTGATTTTAGGGAAGTCAGTAAAACAAGCATGTATTGATTTGAAAACAGGATTTATATAACATCACCATCTCATTACTTCAATAGCAACAGCCAACACAAATGCACTACTAGTCTTATTTAAGTCAATGAAATATTTTTTTATAAACCTTTTAAAGGGAAACATTATTTCCCACACAGGAAAGCTAAAAAAACATTGTACAGGAGAAAATAAAGCAAAAAAACAAATCGCACGATCTTAGTAAGGCAAGATCGATAGAATCATTTTAATCAATGAGATTTTTTAAAAGTTTAATACATGGTGTGTTAACTCTTTTCTTAAACCGATCATTGATAAAAAATCCCTCCTTTGCTTGGATTAAACCAAATGATACGAAATCTTTGTCATCGTGTATAAAATTAGTCACAATCGCATAATATTATTAAAAAATTAGAGATTTATTTCCAAAAAATTCCATATAAAACTATAAGAAGTTATATCAGGTGATTAAAAAGATGGCTAAGTAGCTTTCATGGTCTATGGTCATTTTATTTGCCGAACTATCTAGACTGAAGAAAATTATTTGAAAGCACAATAATTTAAATGGAGAGATTTCTAGATATTAATCTATGCAGTTATTAAAAAATCTGGTATATGATCTACCGTTATTGGTCCCAATGGGTATGTCAGGCTGGCCCGCTCAGATCTCTAATGCTTCGTGAATCTGTTTTTATCCTTAAATTTGATGTTGTTTACTACCAGGATCACAGCTCAAATATCATTCTTAGTCGTTTCAGCTTTTTTGAGCAGACTCTATCAGGTTAAATACCATTGAAAGGGTTGTTTTTTTGAAGCACACTTCTTTACAGGTCAGCTTACTAGTACTCACTGTTGAAAAGGCAATTCAATCGGATTCATCGTTCTTAATTAACTTTCAATGCTTTGACTGGAAGTCGTAAAATGCAAAAGCAGTTCTTTTCGAAATTTCTCCAGCTGTCTTCATCTCTGCAGGATACTTTCTCTAGAAACTTTCCCAACAAAACATCAAAGGATTTATTAGCATCATCGCAGTTTTAATTTTTTTGCATATTTTGTGTAGTCAAGCCAACATATTAACTTTTTTTGTGTATCAAATAGTGTTGCTTCTTAGTATCTAGAGATATTTTGCCATTAGATTTCAAAAAACCAATGGCAGCATCTACTATAGCAAGTGCCTTGGAGATACGATTAAACCCACCTTGATGGGAAGCCCTATTGAGAAGTTTAGCTAATTTCGCTTCTAATTCTCGATAAGCATCTTCGACCGCAACTACCTTCCCATATCAATGTTCAGTGATGCTGATAACAACCCAGAAAAAAGAAAAGGCGATCATCTTACCTAAGATGACCATATATTGCATCAGCCAAGAAGTAAAAGTAGCTAATATCGCTTAAATCAGGAAAGCAATATTGTTTGTGCTATTCAAGACATTTCTGTTTTAAAATGCTGATGCTATGTGCTGGCAAAGAAAACCATCTGCTTTTTTACAGAGAAAACAGCCTCCCTACAGGAGCTTCGTAAAAATTAGCGGTAGATAATATATCTCGCAGGTATAGCAATGGCGGCAACTCTTGCACGCTTTTTGCATGGTTCAGATAAGGAAGTAGTAACAAGATGTTGAAGCATATTCCATTGCCGATGTGGATTCCATAGCAACCATTAGGCAATTTAATCTCACATCAGCAAATATCCGTCTGTATAGTTCTCTGTGGTGAATAACAGTTACTAATCAGATGGCATAAAGCCACCTCATCGACAATATGACGTTATCGACAAGGTGACGTTCAGCACGTTATAGAAGCATCGTTCCAAGTTTAACTTTAACGTCTTTGTCTATCAGTTGCCGGGCACTATTACGGATGGGTTTATTCAATAAATTGCAGGTAATATTTAATTTTACGAATACTTATAAGAATACACTTTTCATGAAATATCATCTCTCTTTTGTTAAAATTATACACAAAAATCAATCAGCAATAGATGCTGCAACATCTCCGAAGCATCATACACCAGAAATAAATGTAATTCGTTTTGCCAACAAAGTAATAATCTTTGTGCTAAGATATCCTAAAATAGGATTAAATATCGCTATACTATTCGTGGCAAATAATAGTAATTATTGATATATGATTATTAATTTAAATTATCAGATAAAAAATTATAAAAAGTAGCAATATTTTCACATGAAAGAACTTATATTCTTGCTTGCTAATAAAAAAGCGACAATAGATTTAGGGCATCGTTTAGCTCATTTTTGTAAACAAGGTTTTATTCTTTATTTATATGGAGACTTAGGTGCTGGAAAAACAACTTTTTGTCGCGGTTTTTTGCAAGGGTTAGGTTATCAAGGACATGTAAAAAGCCCAACTTACACTTTAGTTGAACCGTATTTACTGACTCATAATTCAGTTTACCATTTTGATTTATATCACTTAACTGACCCTCAAGAACTTGAGTTTATTGGTATTCGTGACTATTTTGATTCGCAGGCTATATGTTTGGTAGAGTGGCCAAAGAAAGGCGAAGGGATGTTACCATTCGCTGATCTTGAACTCTATCTATCATATGATAATAATAGAAGAGAAGTACGACTTGTCGCGTTATCAACACATGGGGAAATGTTATTAGAAAAATTATCATAATAGGAATACTAATCATGATAACGACTTTGATAATTAATATAATAAAAAGATGGAAAACTCATCTATTCCTTTTATTAATGACAATTATATTAATTAGCAACTTATTGTTGTCTAATGCAGCGGCTGCAACTTTATCCAATATTTACGTCAATAATAATTTATCAGATGCAAAAGTTACTTTATACTTTACTGGAGGTAATCCAGAGTATCGGTTTTTTTCGCTTCATGAACCTGAGCGTTTAATTGTTGATTTTTATCAATCTGATCAGATATCTGGATTACCAATGAAGTTTATAAAAAACAATTCACTTAAAGGGATTCGTACTAGTAAGCCACTTAATAGTCAGTACCAACGGATTGTTATTGAATTGAGAAATGCAATGCAAGCAAGTGCAGTTGTTGAACAAATAAATCATCACTATCAAATAGTTTTTACCTTAAAGAATAGTCAAGATATGGAGCCATCACACCCTCAGATATCTCAGTCATCTATTGAAGTAAGAAATAAATTGTCATCACTGAATTCAGTATCTAAGAAAAAATTAGCGAATTACTATCCAGCTCCATCAATATATAAAAAATTATCTAAAGGTGCTCGGCAAGTTATCGTGGCTATTGATGCCGGACATGGTGGTAAAGATTCAGGTGCAATTGGGCAAAATGGTCATCATGAAAAAAATATAACAATGAGTATCGGGAATAAATTAGAGAACCATTTAAATAGGGATCTAATGTTCAAGCCAGTGATGACCCGCAATGGAGATTATTTTATTTCTGTAGCTGGTCGTTCAGAAGTAGCGCGACAAAAAACAGCTGATATGTTAGTTTCAATTCATGCTGATGCAGCAGCTAATAATCGTGCCAAAGGTGCTTCTGTTTGGGTGCTTTCCAATCGAAGAGCGAGTAGTGAATTGGGTAATTGGCTCGAGCAACATGAAAAGCAATCTGAATTATTAGGTGGCGCAGGTAATGCATTAGCAAATGGTGCAGATCCTTATCTCAGCCAAGCTGTTTTAGATTTACAATTTAGCAATTCCCAGCGTGTAGGTTATGCTATCGCTGTAAAAGTACTGAAAGAATTAAGTAAAATTACTAATGTCCATAAATATGATCCAAAATATGCCAGTCTTGGTGTACTTCGTTCCCCAGACATTCCATCTATTCTTCTGGAAACAGGTTTTATTAGTAATCTTTCCGAAGAACGCCTGTTAGTTTCCAATGATTATCAGGAAAGTTTGGCAATAGCTATTCATCAAGGATTACGCAATTATTTTATCCAATATCCATTACAAGAAGCACCAAAATAATGAAATATGGTAGAGGTCATTATGTCAGCAATACAAATTCTTTCTCCTCAGTTAGCTAATCAAATTGCTGCAGGTGAAGTTGTTGAACGTCCATTATCGGTTGTAAAAGAGTTACTTGAAAATAGTCTTGATGCTGGCGCCAGCCGTATTGATATTGAAATTGAACATGGTGGAGCAAAACTTATCCGCATACATGACAATGGTAGTGGTATTGCCAAAGAAGATTTAACATTAGCCTTGAAACAACATGCTACTAGTAAAATAGCAACGCTAGAAGATCTTGCTGCCATTATGAGTATGGGATTTAGAGGAGAAGCACTTGCCAGTATTAGTTCTGTTTCTCGTTTAATACTAACTTCACGTATCGAGACACAGACAGAAGCCTGGCAAGCTTATGTTGAAGGGTCTGAGATGAATGTCACTCTAAAACCTGCTGCTCACCCAATAGGAACAACAGTTGAAGTTCTTGATCTGTTTTATAATAGGCCTGCTCGACGTAAATTTTTATGTACAGAAAAAACCGAATTTAGCCATATTGATAAGGTAGTACGTAAAATAGCTTTAGCGCGTTTTGATGTTGAAATCAATTTGCACCATAATGGTAAATTAGTTCGCCAGTATCGTGCGATTAATAGTGAAGAGCAATACGAACGACGTTTAGCTACTATTTGTGGTAGAACTTTTGTACAAAATGCACTTAAATTATATTGGCAACATAGCGATTTAGCCATTAAAGGCTGGATAACTAATCCTTATTTAGGTAAGGCAGCTGAAATCCAATATTGTTATGTTAATGGGCGCATAATGCGCGATCGACTAATCAATCATGCAATTCGTCAAGCCTATGACGATAATCTGCAACAAGAACAGCAAGTTGCTTATGTATTTTATTTAACAATTGATCCTCATCAGCTTGATGTTAATGTTCATCCAACCAAACAGGAAGTCCGTTTTCATCAAGCGAGATTGGTTCATGATTTTATCTATCAGGCCGTGAACACAGCACTACTAACCAAACAAAATAAAAAACAATTTAATCAAGGCACTGTTAGTTCAAAACAGGAAACTGATTCTTCTTTAGAATTACAAAATCGGTTAGCCACATATGAAAATTTTTTTGCTTCAAATGATTTAAAGCCGCATTTAGTTATTGAAGAACAAAAAGCGCAAGTAATAACAGAATCAAATGCAAACAGCAAAATTTCACCATCTGAAACAATAGTATTCTCTGCCTGCAATAATTCGACAACAACTAAAAAAATTCATAATAAAAAAGAGGATGAGCTTTATCAGCAATTAATTCAAAATGAATCATATAATACACAAGAAAAAATCCTATTTTTTCCAGAGCCAGAGCGAAACACGATAAAAACCGAGAAAATAGCAGTAAAATCGCTTGTTGCAAAAAAAAATAATAAAAATTATATTTTTGGTAAAATACTAACAATTTATTCTAAAAATTTTGCATTTATTGAATTATCATTTGGAATAGGTTTGCTATCATTATCGGAAGCTGAGCGATATTTAAAACAAAGTCAATTAATTCCTACTGATAAAGGATTAAAATCTCAACCTTTACTGATACCAATAAACATAACATTAACAGAAAAGGAAATTGAAACTTTTTATCGAGTAAATGCACTATTAAATACTTTAGGTTTTGAGATCAACATTTCTAATAATAAAGCAACGATTAGTGCTACCTGTTGTCCTTTAAGATCGCAAAATTTACATGAATTATTTCCAAAACTATTGAAATATCTTGCTCATAATACTTCTTGTCAGCTTAAAGAGTTAGTTGTTTGGTTAGCAGATCATTTAGTAAATGAAAAACAAGTGTGGACAGTTGCACAAGGGTCAGAGTTATTAGAAGATCTTGAGCTGGCTTATCCTGAATTAATTAAAGAACCACCAAAAACATTACTACAACTAATTGATTTTGAATCGGTAATAACAGCTTTAACTCATGGGTAAACAAATTTTTCAACATAACCCACAAGCGATTTTTATAATGGGTCCAACAGCGTCAGGAAAGACAGCATTAGCAATGGCATTGTGTGAAAAATTACCAGTTGAAATAATTAGTGTAGATTCTGCTTTAATTTATCGCGGCATGGATATAGGAACAGCGAAACCAACTCTGGAAGAACAACAAATTTATCCACACCGATTGATTGATATTTTAGATCCTTTACAGTCTTATTCTGTAGTAGATTTTCGCCGTGATGCTTTATTAGAAATGAAAAAAATTGTCGCATCAGGCCATATTCCATTACTCGTTGGAGGAAGTATGCTATATTTTAAAGCATTGCTAGATGGGTTTTCATCATTACCTTCAGCTGATGTTACAATTCGGGAAGAAATTAAAAGGCAAGCAAAACAATTTGGGTTGGGGGTAATTCACAAACGTTTGCAAGAGGTTGATCCTATATCAGCATGTCGAATACATCCTAATGATCTTCAACGATTGTCTCGTGCCTTAGAGGTTTTTTTAGTTTCCGGAAAAACCCTTACAGAATTAACTGAAATTGTAGAAGTAGAATTACCTTATAATGTGTTGCAGTTTGCAATTTTACCACAGAATCGTAAAATTCTCCACCAACGTATCGAGATGCGTTTTCTACAAATGTTGAAGACTGGTTTTGAGGATGAGGTTATGGCTCTTTATAGTAGAGGAGATCTCTATGTAGATCTTCCTGCTATTCGTTCTGTTGGTTATCGTCAGATGTGGTCATATTTATCTGCTGAAATCAGCTATGATGAAATGGTTTATCATGGCATATGTGCAACACGTCAATTGGCTAAACGTCAAATTACATGGTTAAGAGGTTGGAAAAACGTGCATAGACTAGATATGAATAATGTTAAGGGAATTCTTAACACAATATTGCATGTTATTGGTACATAGGTTTGCTATTTATGTAAAATTAATACTAAAACTAAAACCACATTTTGTATAGTTAATTTTTTTGAAGTATAAAGATTTTTAGTTAAAAACAGCAAAATAAGGAAAATAGAGAATGGCTAAAGGGCAATCTCTGCAAGATCCGTTCCTAAATGCGTTACGTCGTGAAAGGGTTCCGGTTTCTATTTATTTGATCAATGGTATCAAATTACAAGGTCAAATAGAATCATTTGATCAATTTGTTATTTTACTAAAAAATACAGTAGTTAGCCAAATGGTATATAAGCATGCTATTTCTACTGTAGTACCTTCTCGTCAGGTATCTCACCATCCAAATCAAGGTGGTAATGCAGGCTTAAGTAATTACAATACATGTAATGTGGTAGTTCCACATGAAAGTAATGCAACTGAATAATTTAGTTAATTATTTTACCTGTTTAATATTGTTTAACTCTAAGGAGTTATGCTTTTATTTGATAGAGATGAAGATGTAGAATTTTAAGTATTCTTGTGCATTTTTATAAAAAAACTGAACACCTAATTGAATTTAAATCATTAGTTATCTACTGGAATTAGAAGCCAGCACGAATAATTATAGGTAATAGCAAATCACAGAAGGCTAAATATTTTTTTTGGTTATGGAGCAAAAGCAGAAGAAATTGCAGAAACTATTAAAATCAGTAATGCTGATGCAATGCATCTTAGCATACTTTAAATCTCAGCTAGTAAATAAATATTTAGTGATTATATCAGTGTTGAGTTATTGATCATACAGATTTAATCTTAGATATATTTTCTATATCATACAAGTACACATGAAGATAAGCTTTAAGTTGAATTAGCTAATTTAAGGTATAGTTTACATGTTTGGCCGTCGTGGCTGGATTCATCTTAAATAACAGAAAGGAAATGTTGGATTGGCATATGTAGACCTATTTCTACCACAACTTGAAATGGATCGTCGATTATTTCTATGTAAAATTCTACAAATTCTTTCTTAGATGCCTAAGGTTAAAAAATGAGAGAAAGCAGAGTAGAAAATTAGAAATAAAATAAATATTTTTCAGGATATTATTGATAAGTTACACTAATACAGGTAAATCTAGTCTATTTAATCAAATTACAAATTTTTAAGTGTATGGTCAACAGATCAATTATTTGCGACGTTATGATACCACATTACTACGTATCAATATAGATGATGTTGGAGTGATAGTCTTGGCTAATACTGTAGATTTATTCACCATTTTCCTCACAATATTCTCGCTGCATTTAAATCAACATTGTAGAATACACATGAAGCTAGTTTGTGTTATTACATGTTGTTGATGCTTCAGATACCCATATGGAATAAATATTCAAACAGTTGAAAGTATATTAGAAATAATTTAAAAATTATGAAATTTATTAGTTGTTAATCATGAATAAGATTAACATCTTAATGGTTTTTTATTCACAGTATTGATCGTGATAAGAATAATGTCTTTATTTTAGTTTGCCTTTCAACTCAAATAAGTAAAGGAATCTTATTATTACAAGCGCTAACAAAAACGTCTTTTTGATGAACTTGCACACTATGAATTTTGTTTACAGGCAGAAAGCTGGTCGTTTGCGTGCTCGGTTTTATCAACTTAAGGCAATGGAATATGAAAAAAAATGGATAAAGATGGCGGCAGGAGTATCATGCTTGAATTGAAGCTGCCCGTTGTTGGCTAGCAACTACTTTGTAAATAAAAACAACCTTTACTTTGGTAACTTGTTAAGTCAACACATTAAATATGGCAATAAATTGAATAAATTAAGAGTATATATTTTGCTCTTTTATAGCCATAAAACCAATTATAACGAATGGAGGAGCTATAACATGGCGTGGAATCAGCCCGGTAATAACGGACAGGACCGCGACCCGTGGGGAAGCAGCAATAGCGGCAACTCCAGTGGTAATAAAGGTAATCGAAAAAAGGGAACAACTTATCTTGACGATCTGTTCAACAAGCTAAGTCGTAAACTTGCTAGTTTAGGTAAAAATAATAAAGGCAGAAATAGTCCGAGTAATCAAAATGCCCTTAACATAAACGGTCGTTTTATTATATTTATTATTGCAGCAATTGTTATTGTTTTAGCTGCAAGTGGTTTTTATACGATAAAAGAGAGTGATCGTGGCGTTGTTTTTCGTTTTGGCAAATATAGTCATACTGTTGAACCTGGCTTAAGTTGGAAACCAACTTTTATTGAAAAAGTTATTCCAGTTAATGTTGAAAGTATACGTGAACAAGCGACTAATGGTATGATGTTAACTTCGGATGAAAATGTTATTCAAGTAGAAATGAACGTCCAGTATCGAGTAACCGATCCAGTTCAATATTTATTTAATGTCACTAATCCGGATAACAGTTTACATCAGGCAATAGATAGCGCAGTACGTGGAATTATTGGTCAATCAGCGATGGAACAGGTCTTAACCACAAAACGTGCCTTTATCCGTGATGAAACACAAAAAGAGTTAGAAAATACGATAAGGTCTTATAATACTGGTATAACAATATTAGACGTTAACTTTCAGGCTGCTCGACCACCAGAAGCAGTTAAAGCAGCATTTGATGATGTTATTGCAGCACGAGAAGAAGAACAAAAGACTATTCGTGAAGCACAAGCTTATCGCAATGAAGTCCTACCATTAGCAAAAGGTAATGCGCAAAAACTAATTGAAGAAGCAACAGCTTATAAGACAAGTGTGGTTTTTAAGGCTGAGGGTGAAGTAGCTAGTTTTTCTAAAATGTTACCGGAATATCGAGCAGCTCCTCAAATTACTCGTGAGCGTTTATATATTGAGACAATGGAACGAGTACTTGGTAATACACGTAAAGTTATTGTTAACGACAAGAGCAATAGTATGTTACTGTTGCCGTTAGATCAACTTCTACCCAATAAAATCAACAATAAAGCAGTAGATATACAAAAAATAACGCCACCAAAAGTTATTAAGCAATCAGATATTGCTACTAAATCTCCTTATTCATATAACTATGGAAGGCAAGATAATGCTAGGGGCAGTAATTCAACTAGGGTAGTTGGTGTGGCAGGGAGACAATAATCATGCGTAAATCAATGATTGTTATTATTGTTTCTACGTTAGTTATGTTGTATATGTCAATTTTTACCGTTCAACAGACAGAAAGAGGAATAATTCTACGGTTTGGTAAGGTAGCACGTGATGGTGACAATAAACCTATTATTTTTGAACCAGGTTTGCATCTCAAAATACCATTTATTGAAATGGTAAAAATGTTAGATGTTCGCATTCAAACATTGGATATTCAGGCAGATCGATATCTTACTAGAGAAAATAAAGATTTAATGGTTGATTCTTATTTAAAATGGCGAATCACTGATTTTAGTCGTTACTATGTTGCGACCGGCGGCGGTAATCCTTATCAAGCTGAAACTTTGCTGAAGCGTAAATTTAGCGATCGACTTCGTTCAGAATTTGGCCGTTTGAATGTAAAAGATATTATTACTGATTCTCGTGGGCACTTGACAATCGATGTCCGTGACGCACTTAATAAAGGTTCTGGTTCAGATGCTGATGCAACAAAAGATGCCGATCAGGCTATAGCTTCTGCAGCAGCCCGTTTCGATAAAGAGATCAAGGCTAACTTGCAGCAAGTTGTCAATCCAAATAGCATGGCTGCGTTAGGAATTGAAGTTGTTGATGTTCGTATTAAACGTATTGAATTGCCAAGTGAAGTTTCGGAAGCGATATATCAGCGTATGCGTGCGGAACGAGAAGCTGTAGCACGTCAGCATCGCTCTCAAGGTCAAGAAGAGGCTGTGAAGATCCGCGCGGCAGCAGATAAAACCGTAACCGAAACATTGGCAGAAGCTGAACGCACGGCATTGAGATTACATGGTGAAGGAGATGCAATGGCGACTAAGCTATTTGCTGATGCATTTAATCAAGATCCTGATTTTTATGCTTTCATTCGTAGTTTGCGGGCATATGAAAAAAGCTTTAGTAAAAATGGTGATGATGTAATGGTATTAAGCCCGGATACTGATTTTTTCCGTTATATGCGCGCACCAACTAAATAAATAACGGTATATAGGATACCGATCATTTAAAATGTAATTGAATTTTTTGCTAAATTACTTTAGATAAAAAAGCATTAGGTAGGTTTTAATCTGTTAATTTTATCATAAAAAAGATATTGGTGTTATAAACATTGCTAACAGCTAATAATTGAAATAGCAGAATTCTTCTTTTAAACAATCGAGTGAATTTTAAAATGGGAAAGAACGTTGTTGTATTAGGTACTCAATGGGGTGACGAAGGTAAAGGCAAAATAGTTGATTTACTAACTGAACGCGCTAACTATGTTGTTCGTTATCAAGGCGGCCATAATGCTGGTCATACGCTAGTGGTAAATGCTAAGAAAACTGTTCTACATCTTATCCCATCTGGTATTCTGCATGAAAATGTTCTAAGCATCATCGGAAATGGTGTGGTATTAGCGCCTGATGCATTAATCAGTGAAATAAAAAAATTGGAAGCATGTGGTGTACCTGTGCGTAAACGTCTTAAAATTTCAGGAGCTTGCCCAATAATCTTACCATATCATGTTGCTTTAGATAACGCACGCGAAAAAGTGCTAGGCGCAAAAGCGATAGGAACAACAGGCCTAGGCATTGGGCCTGTTTATGAAGATAAAGTTGCCCGCCGCGGATTACGTGTTAGTGATCTATTTAATAAAAACACGTTTCCAGTAAAACTTAAAGAAATTCTTGATTACCATAACTTTCAATTAGTGAATTATTATAAAACGCCTGCAATCGATTACCAAAAAACATTAGATGATATTATGGTTAATGTAGATATTTTGAAGGAAATGAGCATTGATGTTGCTAATTTATTATATAAAGCGCGTCAAAAAGACGAATTAGTTATCTATGAAGGGGCTCAGGGAGCATTTCTGGATATTGATCATGGTACTTATCCATATGTTACTTCATCAAACACAACGGCTGGTTGCGTTACTACAGGCTCAGGCTTAGGTCCACGTTATATTGATTATGTTTTGGGAATATTAAAAGCTTATTCTACCCGTGTTGGTAACGGTCCTTTTCCAACAGAATTATTCGATGAAACAGGTAAATACCTGAGTGAAAAAGGGCAAGAATTTGGTGCAACAACAGGCCGTTGCCGTCGTACAGGTTGGTTAGATATTGTTGCCATTAACCGAGCAGCTCAAATCAATTCTCTTTCTGGTTTCTGTTTAACTAAATTAGATATATTAGATGGCTTGGATGAAGTCAAACTTTGCGTTGCTTATCGCAAACCAGATGGAACAGAATTAACTATAACGCCATTATCGGCAGAAGAATGGGAAGTTTTAACTCCAATATATGAAACATTACCAGGCTGGAATAAAAGCACTTTTGGTGTAAAAGAATATAATCAATTACCTAAAGAAGCAATTAATTATATTAAACGAATTGAAGAATTAACTGGGATCCCTGTAGATATTATTTCGACAGGGCCTGATCGTAATGAAACATTAATATTACAACATCCTTTTGATGTGTAATTTTACTATTCAATAATATTGCTTGCTCAAGGAGTGGTGACGCCTGAACATTCAGGCGTCATTTTTATAACTAGTAATTCATGTCAACTTATTTACTTATCAATTTTGATTGATAGTGTAAAAATTACATTATAGACATAACTAGATAAATTAATCTTAAAAAGATGTCTTTTAATTTTTGTTTTATAAGCAGAAGCTAATGTACATTTAACAAATTTTAGCGATTATGACTTAATAGTCATTTATTTATATAGCGTCTTCACCTAAAGTTAAAATAACCAATATTACTAAAGTTACTAATATATACGGTGTCTTAGATAACTACATGCTAAAAATCATTAATTAAGGCTAGTTGGACTTATTACTGTGCTGATATGGAAAATTGTAATATTTGGTTAAGCTAAGGTTAGATTATCAGATCTGTATATGAGAATTTGTTCGTATGTTTAGAGCTGCCATTAGTCAATTTCAGTAGCAATTTCTGCCATATTACTTCTGCTTTTCTTAATTAAAGTGACTTATATTCATTTTGCTGTATAGAAGCTTCAGAGATTCAAGCGTATTCTGATACTGATTGATTTTATAAATGATTTCAACAATTAAAGAGATGATATATCATGGAAAAACTTATCCTACAACTGCTATCTGTAAAACTAGATATTACCTGTATTAAATCAGATATTAAATTAACTCATTAATCATTTTTAAATGAATTAGATAAATATACACTGTCTGATCTCCTTATCAAAAATAATGAGCCACTCTTTATAAGTTACTGTTAAAATAAACAATAAGCCTAAGTATTTTTAATTATATTAATCCGTGTGGTATTGGAGGTGGCTGATGGAAAAAGATCCTTATAAGGAACGAGAGGCTGAGAAATATCATTCACCAATTGCAAGTCGTGAATATATCTTACAGGTATTATCAAAATTTACTACTCCTGTAAGTCGAGAAAAAATTGCCAGAATATTAAAGTTAACTAAAGAAGAAGAGTTAGAGGCTTTACATCGCCGTTTACGTGCTATGGAACATGATGAGCAATTGGTATTTACTCATTGTCAATGTTATGCCTTACCTGAACGTCTTGATTTACTCAAAGGCACTGTTATTGGCCATCGGGATGGTTTTGGTTTCTTACGAATAGAAGGTCAGAAAGACGATTTTTATCTTTCTTTAGAAGAAATGAAAAAAGCACTGCATGGTGATATTGTACTTGTCAAACCATTTGGCAAAGATCGACGAGGACGCACAGAAGTTCGGATTATTCGAGTGCTTGTTCCACGAAATAATTATATTGTTGGACGTTATTTTTTAGAGTCTGAGATTGGATATGTAGTCCCTGATGATAGTCGACTATCCTTTGATATTTTAATCCCTAAAGAACAGGTTAATGGTGCTAAAATTGGAAATGTTGTTATCGTTAATATGACAAGCCGTCCAGAACATCATAGTCATGCAGTAGGGAATATTATTGAAGTATTAGGCGAAAGCATGGGTACTAATATGGCGGTAGAGATTGCATTAAGAACCCATGAAATTCCATGTAGATGGCCTCAACAAGTTGAAAAACAGGTTGCTGATTTATCCGACGAGATTCATGCATCAGCAAAAAAAGGACGAATAGATTTATGCCATCTACCATTAGTCACTATTGATAGTGAAGATGCCAGTGATTTTGATGATGCAGTTTATTGCATGCCAAAAAAAGATGGTGGTTGGTGCTTATTTGTTGCCATTGCTGATGTTAGTTATTATGTACGGCCACAAACGGCTCTGGATAATGAAGCGGTTAGTCGTGGGAATTCGGTCTATTTCCCGTCCAGAGTGATCCCCATGTTACCTGAAATTCTTTCTAATGGATTATGTTCATTAAACCCTGAAGTTGAAAGATTTTGCATGGTATGTGAAATGCAGTTATCACAGGAAGGAGAAATCACTTCATATAAATTCTATGAAGCAGTAATGCGTTCTCATGCCAGATTAACTTATACTAAAGTCTGGAAAATTTTACAAGGTCACAAAGAATTACGTCAACATTATCAAGATCTAGTGCCACATATAGAACAACTTCATCTATTATATAAAGCGTTAGATAGCACACGCATAAAACGAGGCGCTATTTCTTTTGAATCTGAAGAAGCCAAATTTATTTTTAATGCAGAAAAACGCATTGAGCGAATTGAGCCTGTTGAACGTAATGATGCTCATAAATTAATTGAAGAGTGTATGATTTTAGCAAATATCGCTGCTGCACGTTTTGTTGAGCAAAATAAAGAACCTAATTTATACCGTGTTCATGATAGGCCAAAACAAGAAAGTATTATAAACTTACGAATGTTATTTAATGAATTTAATTTGACATTGCCAGGTGGCATGAAACCTAAGTCAACTGATTATGCTAAAATCATGCACGAAATCAGTAAGCGCCCGGATCATGTATTGTTACAAACAATGATTTTGCGCTCAATGAAACCGGCTATTTATCATACTGAAAATAGAGGGCATTTTGGCTTAGCAGTGCAATCTTATGCACATTTCACTTCACCTATCCGTCGATATCCTGATTTAGCACTACATCGTTCAATTAAATATCTTTTATCTGGACAACATGAACATGGAAATAATCAAGATTGTTCGACATTAAGTGGTGCTTGGCATGCTAATACTAATGAAATGTTGCAATTAGGTGAACATTGTTCAATGACAGAACGGCGAGCTGATGAAGCAACAAGAGATGTTGCTGATTGGTTAAAATGTGATTTCATGCAATATCAAGTTGGCAATATATTTACTGGAATTATCACCAATGTCACTAGTTTTGGCTTTTTTGTCCGGTTAAAAAATCTTTTTATTGATGGTCTGGTACATGTCTCTTCACTTAACAATGATTATTATCGCTACGATAATATAGGCCAGAGACTTATTGGTGAGTTTTCTGGTATGAAATATCGTCTTGGTGATGAAGTTAAAATTAGTGTTGAAGCTGTACATATGGATGAACGCAAGATAGATTTCGCGTTGACATCAACTTTACATAAGGGAAAAAATCCATGTAGGATAACAAAAGAAAAAGCAAAAAAAAAAATTAAAAAAAATAATTTCAATTCATAAGAAGGTAGATGTAGATCACAATCAAGACAAAAATTTTGAATCCAATAGTATATTTGTTAAACCTAATAAAATTGGCACTAATAATTCCAAAAAAGCAGATAAGAAAAGGAAAAAGGTTTCTGATAAAAGCAGAAAGATTATCGCAAAATTGAAAGCAAAAAAAAATTATCAAAAAAGTACAAAAAAATCTTAGTTATTTTTATTAATGATCTTTATCAGTAATACTGGTGATTGACTATCTTTAAAACTTATTAAGTAATTGATAAATTTATGAGTGAAATTATTTATGGTATTCATGCAGTGCAAGCACTGATTGAACGGGATCCTTCTCGTTTAAAACAAGTTTTTATACTAAAAGGGCGTAAAGATAAACGTTTATTTCCAATTATTCATAAGCTTAAAAAATTAGGTATTATTATCCAGTTAGCTAATCGTCAATGGATGGATAGGCAAACAAAAAATGCTGTTCATCAGGGGATTTTTACTCATGTAAAATTCGTACGAGAATATCAAGAGAGTGATTTATATATCATTATTTCTCAGGTACAATTACCTTTTTTGCTTATATTAGATTGTATTACAGATCCACATAATTTAGGTGCTTGTTTACGTACTGCAGAGGCAGCTGGTATTGATGTGGTTATTGTGCCAAAGAATAAATCAGCTCAACTTAATGCCATCGCTAAAAAAGTTGCCTGTGGTGCAGCTGAGAGTATGCCATTAATCCGAGTTACAAACATTGCGAGAACACTACGGCAATTGCAGCAGCATCATATTTGGATTGTTGGTGCCGCAGGTGACGCCAATCATACATTATATGAAAGTAAGTTAATTGGAGCTATTGCATTGGTGATTGGGGCTGAAGATGAAGGTATGCGTCGATTAACAAGAAAACATTGTAATGAACTGATTAGTATTCCAATGGCAGGCATGGTTTCGTCTTTAAATGTATCTGTTGCAACTGGGGTTTGTTTATTTGAAGCAGTACGTCAACGGTGCGCTTATTGAGAATAAAGCAGGATCATTGCTAATGTTGTCAACATTACATAACCTAATTTAATGTGTCTTAAGTGTGATCATTTAATCTATTGCTTGAGTTTTAACTAAGGGATAGGTATAGTTACGCGTCGATTTTTCAGCTGAGCTTAAATAAGTTTTTCTTGCCTCATGGGATACAGCTGACCCTGACAGGAGGCTGATTAATCCGCAAGGAGCAAAACTCATGCGTCATTACGAAATCGTTTTTATGGTTCACCCGGACCAAAGCAAGCAAGTTGCAAGTATGATTGAGCGTTATAGTCATTCTATTAATGAAGCGCAAGGTCAAATACATCGCTTGGAAGACTGGGGTAGACGGCAATTGGCTTATCCAATCAATAAATTGCACAAAGCACACTATGTCCTAATGAACGTTGAAGCACCGAAAGAAGTGATTGATGAGTTAGAAACAAACTTTCGCTTTAATGATGCCATTCTCCGCAGCATGGTTATACGTGTTAAACATACGGTTACTGAAGCTTCTCCAATAGTTAAAGCCAAAGACGATCGTCGTAGTCGTGATTTGCTTGATGATGAGCTAGAAAAAATTGAGGTGACTGAAAATTCTGAAGAGTAATTTTATTTGTGAATACAAATAAATTGGTGCTATCATGAAAAATCTGTAATGCACTGATAAGAAAAGTTAGTCTACCTTGAGTGTGTTATGGTGTTTCCTCATTGTCAATTTGTACTCGAACATCATTCACAGCAGCAATGGCTGACTTTGATCGCCAAGCATGGTTTAAAATACACATTATGTCCAGTGCAGAAAAACCACAATAGTTTACTAAGAGTATAACGGTCGGTAGTCTGATCACTGTTATAGATTTTATTAGCACCCATCATGGCGCTAATGTCTTGAATAATTTAGTGCTTCACACCGAGTATATTGAATTGATAAATTCTGGAGAGTAGCCAAATGGCACGTTATTTCAGTCGTCGTAAATTCTGCCGTTTTACGGCTGAAGGCATTAAAGAGATTGATTATAAAGATATCACAACATTAAAAAACTATATCAGTGAAAGTGGTAAAATTGTACCAAGTCGTATCACTGGTACTCGTGCAAAATATCAGCGTCAGCTCGCTCGTGCTATTAAGCGTGCTCGTTACCTATCTTTGTTGTCATATACTGATCCTCATCAGTAAATTTATATGGTCCATTAACTAATTAAGGATGATAATGTAATGCAAATTATTCTACTGGATAAAGTATCAAGCCTGGGTACCATTGGTGATAAAGTTGATGTTAAAACAGGTTATGCTCGCAACTATTTAGTTCCTCAGGGAAAAGCTGTTCATGCAACTAAAAAGAATGTTAAATTTTTTGAAGCACGCCGTGCTAAATTAGAAGCTAAATTAGCTGATGTTTTAGCTGTAGCTAAAGAACGCGCTAAAAAAATTAATTTATTAGAAACAATAATCATAGCTTCTAAAGCTGGTGATGAAGGCAAATTATTTGGTTCAATCGGAAGTCGTGATATCGTTCAAGCAGTTACTGCTGCTGGTGTTGAAGTTATGAAAAGCGAAGTTCGCTTACCAAATGGTGTATTGCGTACTGTTGGTGAACACGATGTTAATTTCCAAGTGCATAGTGACGTATTTGCAAAAGTAACCGTGAACATTATTGCTGAATAATTGCTTTTTTATTTATTATGTACAAACAAAAACAGAAGTGTATTAGATAGTATTTTTGTTCTAATTTTTAGTAACTAGATCATTGCCGCCTTTAATCAATCGTATAAAGCTAATTATTTTTATCAACACTGAGTGATATATGGAATGTCTTGCAAGTTATTAGTGAATCTAGTATATGATGAGTCAGGCTATTCTGCTATGATGCTTTGAGAATATGTTCTTATTTCTTAAATTGGAAGTTGTTTACCAGCAGTAGAATCAAAAATATGATCATAAACCACATTTTCTGGCCACATCTTTTCTAAGCATACTAAAGCAGCTTATAATACATTGAAATTGTTGTTTTTCTTAAATTATAGTTATTCGCGCGTCAATTTTCATTTATTAGTCTGACTATTGAAAACGGTCAATTCAATCAAATTCTTCGTTTCTTATTAACAGTCAGTGCGATGACTGGAAGTCGTAGAAGATCTATAGCAGTTTTTTTAATTTTTCTTAAGCTTCTTCAATCGCTGAATAATATGCTTCGCTAAAAACCTTGCTAACAAAACATCAAAGACTTTATTATCGTAGCGACATCGATCTGCTATAGGCTAAGATGATGTCTTCCCAAAAGAAGTTTAGCATTAACTTTTTTTGCATACCGTTGTATTGTAGTTGTAAAAACTAGCACATTAGCTCTTTTGTATGCCAAACAGAGTTGATGCTTCGTGTCCGAGAATATTGTTTCATTCATTGAATTACCAAAACCAAGGAAATCATATCCCTAGCAAATATGATAGATATAGTTAAGATACGCACTAGCAAGAACCTAGACAAAGTTCACTTCTGACTTTCAATAATCATTTTAGATAGTAATTGGCTCATTACGTACATCCATCCTAAGTGATGTTGATAATGACTAGAAACAAAAGGCAATTATTTTGCCTGATGCAACTACCTATTCCATCAGGCAAAAAATAAACGATAGCATGTATCGCTTAAATCACACAGATTGTACCATTGCCCGTGTACTTTTTTTTCAACTCATTGATGTTTTAGTCTCCTGATTTAGGTTTACTTCTCTCCCATCAACATAGAAACTATTAATTTTTTTAGCGAGAAGCACTATACTATGGCTTGTAAAAATCACTTACTGATATGGCTTAACAAGTATAGCCATGCTAACAACTTTTTGATGTTTTTTTACATGCTTTAGTTAATGCAATAGCAACGAGCTATTGAAGCATATTCTGTTAGTGTTAGTTATCCATGCACCTTAGGTGCTTTGTGCTCTCAATATCTCCAATAGTGGTATGTATATAGCATGCTTAGCAAATAATAACTGTTACGGATGACTGTGCAACATGAGGACTGTCTAGAAGGAAGTGTTAAATATGTTATCGCAGCATGGCTTTGAGTTCTTACCTCAACGGCAGTAGATTATCAGTTGCTTTGCACCATTACGGATTAGTTCATACAACGGATCATAGGTA
>JBHEQW010000018.1:0-19608 GCA_046530935.1 Arsenophonus sp. | reverse complement strand
TGAATTTTATTAATTTATTTTTATAGAATTTTTATCTGTATTAATGAGTTATTTAAAATTGTTGGATTAATAAATCTTAATTTACATCTTATATATTTTAAATAGTTTATTTTAGTTATACGATTTTGTAGACTATATAAGTTGTACTTGCTTAATCATGCTGTTAATTTTACATATTAAAAATAAATTTTTAATAAAATTATTAATGTTTATATTTTTTTATAATATCAAAAAATGATTTTAAAAAGTTTTTATGCAAAAATTTTTTGAAAACAGGCTATTACTTTGCTTAAAAATAATATTTTTGCTTAAAAATATTATTTATTGCGAGCTTATTATCATCAATAGGATGTGCCAGTATTCCATGGTCAAGTTTATATTCAATCAATTGCTTTTCCAGCCAAATTAAAATTTTCGCTGGTGTAGTTGGTCCTGTTAATAAAATAATACAAATGAAAGAACAGATTATTTTGGCTGCGTTAGGTAATAGATACCATTTCCGTTCAGGAATGTAAATCGAGCAGAGGTAGTTAATGTTTATTTTTCAAGGTATAAATAATGATCAAGAAAAATAGTTATTTATAGTCTTGAAAAATGGAAAGTTAAGCGAATTAAATCATGCATGAAGATATTAAAACAGCATTGGAAACATAAATAGCAACACTATTTTCATAAATCTAGCAAAATGCAGTAAACGGTAGTTGTTACTATAATTAAAATCAGGGTAACATGTTAAACATTAATTGCATTTCTTCACACAATCCAGCCATGTCATTTATCGTTTTACAGGAAAATGGAGTTGTCCTAGAAATTTAGTGCCATCAAATGATGCTTTATCTTGGATAAGTAAATATGATATTATTTGGTCTGTAGAAAAACAACTTAATTTACTAATAAATTAAATTATTACATAACATAAAATTGAATTGCTAAATTCTTTAATCAAAAGGGCATAATATAATTTTATCAAAAGAATTATATCAGGAGTTATAAATAAATCTAGTGTATGACGGTAAGGCTGCGCTCCACTCTGATGCTTTGTGAAGCTGTTTTTTATCCTTAAACTGGATAAAGTTTACCACCATGGTCAAAGCATAGGTCAAATCTCCTTAGCCAGTTATATCTTTTCTGAGCAGACATAAGCAGCTTAAATACAATTGAAAATGGTTGCTTTTATCAAATCATAGTTCTTCCAGCATCATCTTTGTCGACTCGCTGTTGCAAAAGGCGATTCAATTTCGGATTCGTTGTTCGTATTGATTCTTTACTGCTATGACTGGAAGTCGTAAAATATCAGAAGTTATTCTTGATCTGTCTTCAGCTTCTTCAATCGCTACAAAATACTTCATTGAAAATCATGCAACAAAACATCAAGAGCTTTATTAGCGGCATAAGTGCTATATTCTAGTAGCGGCATAAGTGCTCTATTCTAGCCAAAACTTCCAGGCATGCTATGCATTGATTTTCGCTTGCATGCCTTTATGGAAGTTAATCAGCAGATCATCTATTTTGTATGCCAGCACTGTTACTGCTGCGTGTCTGGGAATATTTTTGCCATTGCATCGCAAAAAACAATAGCACCATTTAACTCTTTTCTATATTCGTATAGCTCTCTGTGAGAGGCGTGGTTAAGCCACGCGTGCAGGCCACATTGAGAAATTTAGCTAAGTTCAGTTTTTGATTCTTAAATAAGAAATTTTTGTAGCAACGAGCTCCTACCTCCATACTCAGTTATGCCAATTAATACCAACATCTAAAGGCGATGATTAGCTTGCCGGACAGAACTGTTTTCTTAATCTAGGCAAAGAAAAGAAATAAAAACAGCGCATATGGCTTAACTCCTGCAGGCAAGGCATAATTGTATTGCCTATGTAATTTAAGTCATTGATGTTTGAGCCTGTTGATGGCACTGGAAGAGAAGACCATCATATGCTTTCCTCATCGAGAAAGCGCTACTAAAGCTTCGTAAAAATCACCAGTGTAAAGATTACTCTCATGTGTGCAGTCATTGGTAGAAACCCTTTAATGCTTTTTTTACGCTTTATATAAGGCTCTAGCAATGAGCTATTGCAGCATATTCAGTTGTCGCTGCGATCCCTGGCATTAGACACTTTAATCTCAACATCACAAATATCAATCTGTATAGTTTGTTGTGGCAAATAATCACTATAGATGACGGCATGTAATATGACACGTCTATAAGTAGGCGTTCAGCATCTTGACACAGCATGGCTTAAAGCTCAGATTCAACGCAGGGGTAACTATTAGCTGACTAGCAACATTACAGATGAATTCATTGTAAGGAATTACAGTTAATATCTATTTTTGCTGATACCGTGTTGTATACTTTTTTATGCCATATTATCTCTCTGTTTTTTGTTGAAATCATCTATGAAATCTATGCAGGATACATACAAAACGGTCTTCAAAATTTCACATACTAGAAATAAGCATAACTCACTCATCTAAACGCTGTTTCAAATCAATATCTATTTATTTATCTAACTCCAGTAAAGTAAAGTTATTAAACATGCACCGCAGATAAATAAACCATTTATCTTTGTAATGCAGTTTTGTCAGATGACTTTCAGTAAGATTGTTAAATCTTTTCCTGCAATTATAAATTGCACAATAATAATCAGTGTAACAATAATGAATCTCACCAGTGGATAACATGTTCACTGTGAGAATATATGGATGGTAAAGTGAAATGAGTTGATTCAATGTATGAATTGACATCATCCGACAGATTGTCTCTGAGCCAACTAATGAGAGTTATCTTTATATTAGCAGGCAGTAAAAGAAAGAATCTTTTTTATCTGTATAACTCTTTACTTTTTCATGGTAATCTCTGTAACAAAAAGACTTCATGGTAATAGAAGGGATTTCTAGCAACAACCTTTTCTAACAAACACATAAAATAAATAAAAATGAAAAAAGATACTAAAAGGTATCTTGTGATAAGATGATAAGACTTTCTAATGATATAAACATCTTATTGGGATTTGATCCCAAGTCCAGTAAAATAATTAGCTACAGTTATTTTAGCAGAGTAAGTACGATTAAAAATCCTGATCAACAACTTGCTTTGGCTAATCACCTTGAACAGAAATGGTAATAATGGCATCTAAATGCTATTCTAAGTGAACTGCAGTATTTATAAATTTTATAAAAACATGCTTGCAATCATAATGATTGCAAGGCTTCTAATCTTACTGCTTACTATTTAGTAGTTGAAAATAGTATTTTTAAAAAGTAGCTAGAGATCGCTTGGCAAGTGCATTAGGCAAAATATTACTTGATGGTTAGGAAATTGAATTGCTATTTTAAGAGCAGAGCGAAAAGGCTATCTATTATTACTAAAAGTATGGATATAATAGAGTTATCGGATCTGTTGTAAGTGAAAATTTTATCGAAGTGTGTATTCTTTAACCTAATGCACTAAATTTAAAGACATTCACCTTGTGATTGGCTTAATAAGCATTGTTTTCATTTCTTTCTGATAATAATTTCATTGCCAGTTGTTAGCTCTAAGTCTAAGCGTCGACAAAAAGTATTCTGGTATGGTTGTAGAACTGGCTATACCGCCACACACAATGCATTTGTGCTGAGATTTGTGCGCAAGAATCCATTTATCAGAAAGATAAATCATGATTTTTCTTGTTTATTAGAAGTTGTTATCTCCAGCTCCTTTATATACCTTTGGTAATAAGTGGGCTTTCTTTAATACTATTCGACATGAAGAAATCATAACCATGCTAACAAACCATCTTAAAGTGCCTCACTAGAATACGCTTAATATAGCTACTGAACATCTATTCCTGCTTCATTGTGTGGTGCTAGTATTGCTTAGATCCAGTGCTCATGGTAATGAGCAGCAAAACTACATACCTGCATCTGTAATGCAGCAGTTTTGGCTGATACAAACGGACCGTTTAATGCAATCCCTAAAGTATATAATATTATGATACACCAATTTCATCTTTTTAGTTAGGTGTACTTTCCAATAACCTTAGTACTGTGCTTTTAGGTAACGATGCCAGTGGCTTCCTAGTGTGGATATCCTACAAACAAATAAGAAAATATTAGTGTGATTTATAATGTCATAGCTGTGACGCAGCAGGCGGATAACACTGCTTTGCTAAATTTCTTTGATCGGGTTTTTTGAAGAACAGCTCATGCCATACATGATCTTTAATATCCAAACAACCACAGTACTTGTGATATAGAGACACAACCATGCGAATATTGATTGTGGTTGTTGACCATAATTGTGCAAGGCACAAAAATATTAATTTCGATATCCTGTTTGCCTGCTAACAGTAGCATAATTATTGTGTCATGGTGTCGCATCGCGAAAGAGAGAATTAAGTAAACGGCTACTTATTATTAAAAAATGGTCAAAGAAAATGGATATAGTGAAAGTAATATGTTGCTAGTCGCTGTATGGTAAAATATGAAGCTGATATGCTAACCACTGCTCGCTAGCTTTGAAGCCGAAGGAACTCTTCATAGAATTTTAACTTATGGGTTTAGTAGAAAAACGGCTATGTTTGGAATATTCAGGAAAGGTAGGATAGAAGTAGTGCTTACAACCTTCTCAACTCTCTCCCTGCAAGACTAGTCTCTCAGGGAGAGAGTTGACTCAACAGATAAACTGGTTTCACGAATTAATACTTTCATCCTGTTTTTCAATAAATTTATTCCAGCTGTCATCAATGATGAAAAAAGCAGTTTAGTTGGATGTTAGTGGGATATGCATCCAGATAATTAACATCTGGCGCATCTTGCCAGAAAATAGAAATGTTCATCTAGCCAGAATTTGTCAGGTCTATCATATTAGTTATCTTTGTATTTCTTCCATGGGATAAGACATAGATTACCATTAACTTTAATATAGGTGATGAATTCATAGACTAGGATACTTTCAGTTATGCCAGTCGATCCAGTTTGTATTCAATGTCATCAGTTTTGCCTTTCCGTTGCTTAAACCAATAGATAGTTGTGACTAGAGACAAATAATACTTACATGTCAAAAAAATATGGACAACAGAGAGTCCATGGGTATTACTGTATTCTCTCTTTTAGAGAGACATAAAAAATTTAGTCTGTCTATCATCTTTTATTTCGGAAAGGAGATCATAAAGCATTCGTATAAATAAATGCTATAACACCTGAACTCATGTGATGTCTTCTTAATTTAGACAGTTGACATTTTTCCTAGAAAATCTATTTCTAGTCATCTTGATGAATTTTTGAAAATATTAACGTTAACGTATTGAAAAATATAAAACAGTACTCAAGTTATGAACTTCTAATATGTTGCGTAGCTAATCTGCATATTATAGTGTACTATGTTTTTAATCTTAAAAATAAGGTTCAACCGTAATAAGGATACAATACAAACACAATGCAAATTAACAATAGCAAGTGTGCTTGCGATGAAATGCAATTATGGCCAGTTTTTTTCTAAAGACACCAGTTATGCTTATTCTTGTGTATGTTGTTTTGAATCTAATATGCTGATTGATTTTGTAAATGATTTTAACAACAGAGAGATGATATGCCATGAAAAGTCTACATTACAGATATCCACGAAACCAGATATTATCTGTGATCCCATGCATGAACTTATCAGTAATAGTGCCAGTCAGGTGTGATACGAACCATAGTTGAGGCTGAGAATTTGAAGCAATGGCCAAGCCACGTCTATAATAATAATTATTTGCTACAACGAACTATTCATAGACTTGTATAAGCAATATTGAGATTAAAGTGCTTAAGGTCAGGATAGATCACAGTGGCAACAGAATATGCTTCAACAGCTCGTTGCTTCCTTTTTATCTAAAGAGTAAAAAAGCATCGAATAGTTGCCACTATGATCTCGTACCTGAGAGGTATATTTATTCACAGGTGATTTTCACGAAATTTTCTGATAGCGTTTTTCGGTGAAAAAGCACATATCTCTCTCCTAAAGAGAGGCGTCAATAGATTGAAACGGCAATGTCTTGAATAAGCACAGGAAATTCTGTTTGCATGATTTAAGTGATATTCGGTACGTTTATTTGTAACAAAATGGTATATAGTCCTCTATCAGGCAAAATGATCGTTTTTTTGCTGGTTATTATTTGCGTTACTTAGCATGGAAGTAAGTTGTTGGTTGCGGTTAAAGATGCTTACTTGATAATCAGAAACTAACTTACATTGATTTTTCAATGGCCATAATGAGAGCAGCAGACTGGTTTAAACCATATCTCAACGGCTTGTTAATGTAGAGAAGTATCCTTGGTTTTTTTGAATGCAATGGCAAAAATATTAACGGACACGCAGAACAACTATGTTAGAGGTATACAAAACAGTTAATGTGCTTGCTTGACTCATTAAAATGCATATAATCAAAAGTAAAGTCTGAGATTCTGGAGCTCTAGTTACTAAGAGTGTTATTATGCTGATAATAAAGCTCTTAATATTTTGTTGGCAAGGTTTTCAGCAATGCATTCAATACAGAGATGAAGAAGCTGAAGAAAGATCGATAAGCACTGTTGCATTCTACGAGTTCAAGTTAATGTAGCCGCTTGGAGATGTCAATAAAAACAGTAAATCCAATTGAGTCGGTTTTTTTCGACAGTTACTCTACAAATGATGATGCACGAAGAACTATAGTTTAAAAACAACCATCTACATCTAAATGGTATTTTAGACGATCCAATCTGATTAGAAAAGTTGTAGCCGGCTGATGGCATTTTAACCTTGTGTGATAATTTTGTTCTAAACAACCTAAAATTTGAGGATGAAGAATAGATTTACAAAGCATTAGAGTAGTTGTGAGTATTGGTAGCCATGATCGATATACACTAGATTTGGTAATAAATTAAAAGAATTTTGATTAAATCCTATTACTGAGTTTACTAAATAGATTGATAATTTTAGAAAATAAAAAAACTCACTTTAATAACAAATAAATGAGGTTTTTTATTATGATGTCTACTCTTTTTAGAAAAGAGATGTTAGGATAATTTTTTTAGACAAAACACTTAAGATCGGGTAAATTAACAGATTAACTAGCGAATTAATATAGGAATAAAAATGAATAAAATAGCTTTATTATTATGTATATGTATGTTAAGTTTTTTTTGTTCTGCGAAAGTTATTACTCATCAACAATTAGTTGGTTTATGGGAATCAGAGAAAAATGAAGCTAAACAACTAATTAATCACATGAGTTTTGAAGAAAAACTAGGGCAGATGTTAATGTTTAGTTTTACCCATTGGGGGGTTGACGCGAAAAAAAATGCTATGGCGATGACAAAACTCAATCCAGAAATCGCCAATATTATTCACCAGTATCATTTAGGTTCAGTGATCTTATTTAGAAATAATTTAATTGACTCGTCACAAACAGTAAATTTGATTAATGAGCTACAACAAGCACGCAGCAACTTACCTCTATTTATTAGCGTTGACCAAGAAGGTGGCTATGTTACACGATTACGAAATGGCACTGAGATGCCTGGTAATATGGCATTAGGTGCAACACGTTCTAAACAGCTGAGTGAATTGGTTGGGATGATCCATGGTTATGAACTTGCACATTTAGGTTTTAATTTTAATTTTGCGCCAGTGGTTGATGTCAATAATAACCAACTTAATCCTATTATTGCTGTCCGCTCTTATTCAGATCGGCCTCATCTGGTGTCTGAAATGGCCAAGAGTTATATTAAAGGCATCCATCGATATGATATTTTAACTGCGATTAAACATTTTCCCGGCCATGGGAATGTGACCATTGATAGCCATTTATCCTTGCCAACAATTAATATTACTCAGCAACAATGGCGTGAGTTTGAATTACTACCATTTGCCAATAATATGCGAAATACCGATGCAATCATGACAGCGCATGTCGTGATCCCTGCATTAGATAATCACAAACTAACTACCATTGATAATCGCGTAGTCGGTATCCCAGCAACGCTTTCTAAGCCAATCTTGACAGGGATATTACGCAATAGCCTGAATTATCATGGTTTGGTGATCACTGATGCAATGGGTATGGGAGCAATTGCCAAGAACTTTGATACCCAGTGGGCTATTAAACAGGCAATATTAGCAGGCAATGACATCATTTTAATGCCATTAAAAATTAGCAATATTGAGGATGTTACTAAAATAAAACAGTTATATTCTTATCTAAAAACTGAAGCGAAAAACAATCCTGAATTAATCCGACGCATTGACGAATCATCTTATCGGGTCGTACTTAGCAAGCTAAAAAATAAAATTTCAGCAGTAGATAAGTCTGTCGAGCGAGCACAACAAATTATTGCAGCAAAAATAGATAAAGATATTGAAAATATGGTGTCAGACAATGCGATTACATTGATAAAAAACACTAATAACTTACTGCCGTTCCAGTTAAAATATAATAACAAGATTGTCATCTTTTCAGATGAAAAGGCACGTAATCAATTAATTAAGAAACATTTATTCAGTATTGCTGATGAGTTAAAAATTGATATTACTGCCAAAGATAATGTGGTTACAATGATGGCGGATGATAGATCCGAAAATCAATTAACTGCCGAAATTCAACATTCTGATCTTATTATTTTAGCTACATATAATCTAAAAAAAGAACCAGTAAATGCTCAACGCATACTCAATGTTGCCAATCGTAATGCTATCCCAGTAGTCGTCATATCTACCAATAATCCTTATGATATTGCTTATTTGAGAGGTGTAAAAGCCAATATTGCTATTTACGGTATTACTGGTTTTGATGCCGCTTACAATAATAGCAATGGCTTAGAAAGTAATATCCGTAGTGGACTAAGAACCCTTTTCCTAACTCCAGATAAGAGTTTAATGAATTCACCTATAGGTAAATTGCCGGTTGATATCAAAACACCAGATTTAGACCGCACTATTTATCCTTATGGATATGGGTTAACTTATAACTGATAAGGGTTTACTTTAAGATATTTTATAGAATTGTTTTTAATGCTTATTTGTTTTGTTTATATATGCTAATTTATTATTTTTAATATTCTCATAATTATATATTCTTTAATAAGAATGGTTATTGTGCGAAATATTTATTTAAATCTAAAAATTTATAATTCGCACAAATTTTATCGATTTTTGTTAGCATAGAGAGAATGAGTAGAGTAGGGTTAAACTATTTATTAACCCCTCTAGAATGGGGTTTTGTGCCAATCAATATAGAGATAGAGTGTTTCTTAATATCATCATTATTAATACTCTATTGTAATAGAATCATTAATTCCATTAATTATAAAAAGTAAATTTTTTAATAAATAATTATCTATATGATAGAATCTTAATAATCTTAATTTATTATTTATTTGCTAAGAATTAGATGATTATTTATACTTCAACTATTAATTGTTTTTTATGGCGTCAATCAAGAAATGATTTACAGACAGACAGACATAACATAACAGTTTAAATATTTTTTTTGAATAAAATATTTAATTGCTAATTATGCATAATGATTTTTCATGTTAAATGAAAGTAAATATATCTGTGATTTTGTGATTATTATGGCAATCTTTTTTCTATGCTTTAATTATTAATAATAGGCGGATTTAATGATACTTTATATGTATATGTGTTAAAATAAAATCATCTGCCGATGACGTTTAGGATTATTAATCTGATCAAGTAGATCAGATTTATCACAAATTATTACTAAATTTTGGTATATGGCCAGTATCAGGTTGTTATGTTTCACTTTATGCTTGCTGAATCCATTCTTCATCTTTAAATTGGATGTTTTCTTTCTCTACCAAAGAGAAAGCAGGTTAAAATTTTCCTTAGGTTGGTCTAGTTTTCTTGAGTAGATTTCAGCAGCTTAAATATTATTGAAAGAGTTGTTTTTCTTTAACTGGTTTTCTTCGAGCTGTCTGTTTGCGTATAGTAATCTTTATGTCGAATAAAGATGATTTAGTAGGATTTACAGTTTTTATTGATTGGTGTCAAGTTGTTGCGCTAACTGGAACTCGTAGAATGCAATAGTTATTCTAGATATTTATACAGCTAGATTCTTTATCGCTGTAGGATAATATGATACTTTGCTGAAAACTTTTCCAACAAAACACAAAAGGTTTTATTAATGGCGCTATCGCCGTTCTTTCTGTTAGCAAGACACCCAACAGAAGCTCAGGTTTAACTTTTGGCTGCATGCCTTTAAGGATTTGCATGCAGTATATTAGTTTTTTTATGTACTAAACAGCGTTTGTATTGCGGATCTAGTCCTGGAATATCTTTAGCTATTGGATTCAAAAAAACCAATGTGGGACTATTTACCGAAGCAAGCTTGGAAGATATGGTTAAGCTTTACTTTCTACAAGGCTATTGAGAAGTTAGGTACAGTTTCGCTTCTGATTCTTGATAACCATCTTTGACCGCAAAAATCTCTTTAGGTCCATGTTCATGGATCTGATAATTACCAGAAGCTAAAATCGATTATATTGCTTAATTAAGTGACTTGACTGTATATACAATTTGTCAAGAAATAAATGTAGTGCATATCTCTTAAAACACGTATGGTAGCATACCATACGTGTTTATGCTCTTTCAAGCAATTGTGCTATTTCAGTCTGCTAATGGTACTTGCCAAATAAACCAGGTATTCTCTCAACGAGAATAGCGCCATCAAAGCTTCATAAAAATTACAGGTGGAATATGTTCTCCGAACAATGAGAAAAGTCATGACAGGTGTAATTCTTCAACGATTTTCGCACATTTCAGATAAGGCACTAGCAACGAGCTGTTGAAGGATAATCTATTGCTAGTTCAATCCATGATCTTAATGCGCTTCAATTTCAACATAGTCAATATTCATATCTGATATTGTTCACTGTAGGAAATAACTGTTATAGCAACAGCATTGAAGCAAACCTCAACAAGTGCTGTTCAGCATGTTGCCGGCATCATGGATCATGGATTTAAGCTGATGCTTCAACGCAGTTTCTAGCTATCAGCTGCCTAGTACCATTACAGATGAGTTCATCCAAGGAACTCACAGGTAATCTCTTGTTTTTCGGATACTTCTAGAGTAGACTTTTCATGGCATATCATCTCTATATTGTTGAAATTATGCATAAAATTAATCAGCATGATATGCCAGCTTCTCTGAAACCCAATACATCAGAAATAAGTATAAAACTCACTGTTGTATAATGATAATGAATTTAATTTCATACGTGATCGATCACTTTATCAGAAAGTGATAAAAATTATATTTGTGCGCTTTAACAATTGTTTACACTAATATTACCTTACAGTAAAATGACATTTTGAATAAAACGACAATAATCATCTGTATGATTTGGGGTCGGGTAAATGAGACTTATAAAATATAAAGGAAGTATTGGGGTTGGGGTCATCTTACTAATTGCTATTGCTTTCCTTCTAAGTGGTTGCAATATGGTATTATTGCATCCAAAGGGTTTAATTGGTATTGAACAAAAAAAACTGATACTGACTGCGCTTAGTTTAATGTTATTTGTTGTTATTCCAGTTATTTTTATGACTATTATCTTCGCAAGAAGATATCGAGCAAGCAACAAGCAAGCAATCTACAGGCCAGATTGGGCACACTCAAATAAAATTGAATTAGTTTGCTGGACAATTCCTATCATCATCATAATCATTCTTGCCATGATCACTTGGAAAAGCACGCATAAATTGGATCCTTATAAACCATTAGAAAGAGATAAAAAAGCGATTACTATTCAGGTCATTTCTACCGATTGGAAATGGGTATTTATCTATCCAGAAGAGAATATTGCTACTGTTAATGAAATAGCTATTCCTGTCGGTGTGCCAATTAACTTTAAAGTGACAGCTGAGTCAGTGATGAATTCTTTTTTTATCCCTGCACTTGGCAGTCAAATTTATGCGATGGCTGGTATGCAAACGAAGCTTCACTTAATAGCTAATGAACCTGGTACCTATAAAGGCTTCTCATCAAGTTATACAGGTTATGGCTTTTCAGACATGAAATTTAATGTAATTGCAACGCCTGATTCAGAAAGCTTTGATAAATGGGTGCAAAAAGTAAAGACATCTACCAAAACTCTAGATAGCATGGCTACATTTAACCAATTAGCTAAACCTAGCTATAATGTTCCAGTTATCTATTTTTCAAGCGCAAAACCAAATCTCTATAAAGAACTGATATTAAAATTTGGTCATGAACATCACATCAATCATGCTAACAAAATCGAACATGAAATATCTAGCAATAAATCAATGCATATGAACCACTTGAACCACTCTGCTCTTGTCGATGCTAAGGAATAAATAGTATGTTTGGTAAATTAACTCTCGATGCAATACCTATTCACGAGCCAATTATTGTCATCACTGTGATCTGTATTTTGTTAGCTGGTATAGCTATTTTAGGAGCTATCAGCTATTTCGGTAAATGGAAATGGCTGTGGCGTGAATGGTTAACTAGTGTAGACCATAAAAAAATTGGCATTATGTATATTATCGTTGCCATGATAATGCTATTGCGCGGTTTTGCTGATGCAATTATGATGCGAGGTCAACAAGTATTAGCCTCAGCTGGTGAGACTGGGTTTTTACCACCTCATCATTATGATCAAGTTTTTACCGCTCATGGTGTGATCATGATTTTTTTCATGGCAACACCTTTTGTGGTTGGCTTAATGAATTTAGTCGTACCATTGCAAATTGGTGCTCGCGATGTGGCTTTTCCATTTCTAAATTCTCTCAGTTTTTGGTTATTTGTAGTTGGTGTTATCTTGATTAACCTGTCATTAGGTATCGGTGAATTTGCTAAGACAGGATGGCTGGCTTACCCTCCATTATCAGGCAAGGCATATAACCCTGGTGTCGGGGTAGATTATTGGATATGGAGTTTGCAAATTTCAGGAATTGGCACCACCCTAACCGGGATAAACTTTTTTGCCACTATTCTTCGGATGCGTGCATCTGGCATGTCAATGATGAAAATGCCTGTTTTTACCTGGACAGCTCTTTGTACTAATATACTGATTATTGAAGCATTTCCTATTCTAACAGTTACTATAGCATTACTTACACTTGACAGATATTTAGGCACCCATTTCTTCACTAATGATATGGGCGGCAATATGATGATGTATATCAATTTGATCTGGGCTTGGGGGCATCCTGAAGTTTATATATTAGTGTTACCTGTTTTTGGCATATTTTCAGAAGTTACAGCAACTTTCTGTAAAAAGCGTTTATTTGGTTATACGTCTCTGGTCTGGGCAACCATTGTTATTACCGTGATGTCCTTTGTGGTTTGGTTACATCACTTCTTTACGATGGGAGGTGGGGCAAATGTTAATGCCTTTTTCGGTATAGCTACAATGGTTATTGCTATTCCAACTGGAGTAAAAATATTCAATTGGTTATTTACCATGTACCATGGCCGTATTGAATTTAAAACACCAATGCTCTGGACGATTGGTTTTATTGTTACTTTTTCAATTGGCGGGATGGCTGGCGTACTACTGGCAGTTCCTGCTGCAAATTTTGTGCTGCACAATAGTTTATTTCTAATTGCCCATTTTCATAATGTTATTATCGGTGGTGTGGTCTTTGGTTGCTTTGCTGGTATGACATATTGGTTCCCGAAAGCATTTGGCTTTACATTAAATGAAAAATGGGGTGCTCGTGCTTTCTGGTTTTGGATCATTGGTTTCTTTATTGCCTTTATGCCGCTTTATATACTTGGGTTTATGGGCATGACTCGTCGTTTAAGTCAAAACATTGATCCACAATACAATCCAATGCTAATGGTCGCTTCACTAGGTGCCGCACTTATCGCTATCGGAATTATATGCCAAGTCATTCAAATAATTGTCAGTATTCGAGATCGCCATAAAAATCGCGATTTCAGCGGCGATCCATGGGGTGGTCGTACATTAGAATGGTCAACATCATCTCCAGCACCTTTTTATAACTTCGCTAAAGAGCCACAAATTAATACACGTGATGCTTGGTGGGATATAAAAGTAAAAGAAAAAGGAATCGTATATCAACAACCAATTAAATATGAACCAATTCATATGCCACAGAACACTTCTGCCGGGATAATTATCTCAATATTTTGTTTGATCTTCGGGTTTGCTATGGTCTGGTATATTTGGTGGCTAGCGATTATTGGCTTTGTTGGTATTATAGTTACCTGGATTGCTAAAAGTTTTGATAACAATGTTAATTATTACGTCCCTGCAGAAGAAATTAAATATATTGAAAATCATTATTATGATGAACTTAAAAAAAGCGGGTATACCCATCATGTCAACTAATTCAATAGTTAATAAATATATTGCCAATGAAAATCATTGGCAATATGACATAGGCGCAACAAAAATATTTGGTTTTTGGATCTATTTAATGAGCGATTTGATTTTATTTGCATGCTTATTTGCTAGCTATGTTGTTCTAGTTCATGGAACTGCCGGCGGTCCAAGTGGAAAGGATATTTTTAACCTTAAATTTATCTTGCTAGAAACCTTCTTATTATTGTTTAGTAGCATTACTTATGGATTTGCTATGCTTGCTATATATAAGCATAAACTAAATCTAGTTAAGTTATGGCTATTAATTACTTTTTTACTTGGATTTGGATTTATTTTCATGGAAATTTACGAATTTAATGAACTAATTTCTAAGGGTTATGGGTTTGATCGCAGCGCTTTCCTATCTGCTTTTTTCACGTTAGTTAGTACACACGGTATCCATGTAATCTTTGGTTTAGCCTGGATTATTATTATGATAATCCATATCTCACGTCATGGGCTTACTGCTCTCAATCAAACCCGTTTAAGTTGTTTAAGTATTTTTTGGCACTTCTTAGATGTTGTTTGGATCTGTGTATTCACCGTTGTTTATTTGTTTGGGGTGCTTGCATGAGTTACACAAATATATCATACTCTGGTGCTAACCACGGTAGCATGAAAGCCTATTTAATCGGCTTTATACTCTCCATTATTTTAACAGTTGTACCATTTTTGATGGTAATGAATAGAACTACATCTCATGACACAATCCTATTGATCGTTATTGGTGCGGCAATTGCCCAGATCCTAGTACATTTTGTCTGTTTCTTACATATGAACACCTCTTCAGATAACATTTTGAATCTGCTTGCCTTGCTGTTCACGATGCTTATCATTGGCATCGTTGTTATTGGTTCGCTGTGGATAATGTATAACCTGAACATTAATATGATGCTCGATTAAAGAGTTGTGGATTTATGATGAAGCAATATCTACTAGTGACAAAACCAGGAATTATTTTAGGTAATTTAATTTCTGTTATTGGCGGATTTTTGCTTGCATCTAAAGGTATAATAGATTACCAGCTATTCATTGCCACATTACTCGGCGTATCTCTAGTTATTGCTTCAGGTTGTGTGTTTAATAACTATATTGACCGCGATATCGACCAAATGATGGAAAGGACCAAAAATAGACCTTTGGTTAAAGGTCTTATTGCGCCAAAATTTTGCCTAAGCTATGCCATCATGTTGGGCATAGCTGGCATAGCTATACTCTATATTGCAACCAGTGCCTTAGCGACACTACTTGCTATTATCGGTTTTATCATTTATGTCAATATTTATAGCCTCTATATGAAACGTAAATCGGTTTATGCTGCCTTGATAGGCAGCTTATCAGGCGCTGCGCCGCCAGTTATTGGTTATTGCGCTATTTCTGATCAATTTGATATGGGAGCATTGATTCTGCTATTGATATTTAGCTTATGGCAAATACCACACTCTTATGCAATTGCTATCTTTTACTTCAAGGAGTATCAAACTGCTAATATTCCAGTATTACCAGTAATTAAAGGAATTTTGGTCACCAAAATCCATATCTTTCTGTATATACTTGCTTTTATGGTAGCAACTATTATGCTCACAATTAGTGGTTATGCCGGCTATAAATATCTTATTGTAGCCACAGTGGTGAGTTTATGGTGGCTTTGTATGGCAATTTCTGGTTTTAAAAATCAGAATGATGATCGTCTTTGGGCAAAGAAACTGTTTATATTTTCTATCGTTGTAATTACTTCTCTCAGCATTATGATGTCAATTGATTCAACTATTACCACTGAACAGACTTTTGTTTATTTCAAATAATAATTTATCTTAAATATAGTACCAGCCAATTGATACTAGCTAGCTTCACGGTTAAAACAGCTAAAATGCGAACGAATTCTATATTCATTTATTCATTTCTTGCCAAATAATATTTGCTCAACAAATATATTAACGAATTGATGAAACCATTTCACAAAATCCTCCTATAAATCTTCTGATATAAACCAGGAATAATAGCAAAATTATACCAACAGAATTAAAAATAATTTGAAGGTTAAAGGTTAATAGCAATATCTATATTAGATATGCTGGTCATGTTTGGTATTGCCTTATCTTAGTAAGTTATTGGCGTGAACTGAAGTGGATGCTAACGAATTATTACTTGGCATGACTATTGAAATTTATGATATTAATCATCATAGCCTA
Organism: Arsenophonus sp.; assembly: GCA_046530935.1. Taxonomy (GTDB): domain Bacteria; phylum Pseudomonadota; class Gammaproteobacteria; order Enterobacterales; family Enterobacteriaceae; genus Arsenophonus. Next base: position 3,047 of record JBHEQW010000018.1, on the reverse strand, counting down.
CTGAATTCTATTTAGTTTGAGGTCTGATTAATTTCGTTGTAAAGCAATTAATTATTACAGATACTGTAATCACAGTACATCCATAATAGATAGCATTTTATATAATCATTATCGGCTGTGTGTTACAACAAGGACTCAGGCGCTATTTCTTCTGAAATTATTGCATTAACCTTCGATCTGAATAGCGAACAGAATGGAAGTAAAGAGATGACTTATATGAGAAAAAGCTCAAAAATTACTTTTTGCTATACAGTAATTTTTGCATAGAATTATCACCTATCATATCGCTTTAGATGATCTTTTTTTTGAGGGAAGCTTATTTCCCTTTGTATGGATAAAGTTATGCTAATTTTTAGTGTATGGGATTTTGGAGATGTGGGTATCATGCTAATGCATTTCATTCATGATTTTAATAAGAGAAAGATGATCTGCCATAAAAAAGTTTACATTACAGCAGGTATCTGCGAAACCAGATATTATATTATCTGTGATTCCCATGCATGAAACTCATTCGTAATATGCAACCAGCAGCTGAGCTGATAAACCACACACGAAGTTAAGTCTGAGCTTGAAGCAATTATGTGATAATTCATGCTGAATGATACGTTTTTAACGGACTGTCATTGCTATGTCGTATAACGTTTATTTGCTACTGCGTGAACTATACAGACTGGTATAGCTGATATTGAGATTAAAGTGCATAAGATCAGGGATCGCAGCAGCAATGGAATATGCTTCCAAAGCTCATTGCTACCGGCTTATCTAAAGCGTGTAAAAACGTTAGATGTAATATAACACATTGTGGCCACCTATTCTTAGTAAAAATCACATGCTCTTTCTGGTAGAATAGGCACAAATCAGCAGATTGAAACTGCAATGGTGCCTGAGTGATTTAAGCGATATATATTAAATTTATTTCTTGGCCGATGGTATATATAATTTCATATCGGGCAAGATGATCATAGTTACTTGTGGTAAGTAACGAGCTCACTTAGCATGAACATAAGGAGGCTAGTTCAGATCGAAGATGGTTATTGAGAGTCAGAAGTGTAAACTCTTAGCCTAACTTCTCAATGGCCTGCTGTTCGCTAGAAAAAGGCCAGCTTGGCTTAACCGTATCTCTTAAGCTTGCTATTTTAGATAGTGCTCTTGATTTTTTTTTGAAGTACAAGCAGAAAGATATTTCCTGTCAGGAACAGTAAATAGTAACGCTGTTATGTACACAAAACAGCTAATATGCTGGCTTCACATTCCAAAAAAGAATAATGGCAACTAAAAGTTTTAAGGTTGAGTTCTGGCGTGATGTCTGAGTACTAGAGAGATGTAATTCCTCTAATAAAAACATTGATATTTTATTGGCAAGATTTTTACTAAAGTATCTTATAGCGATGAAGAAGCCGGAGAAAGATTGAGAAAAACTAGTAGTATTCCAGGACTTCAAGTTATGAGCAGTTGACATTACTAAGAATAACGAATACGATTAAATTAGCTTTTGCTGCAGTGAAGCTAGGAAAAAGCCAATACGTAAGAACTGTAGTTCGAAAAAAATAAGCTTTTTAATAAAATTTAAGTTACTACAATTACTAAGAAAAGCTGAAACAGTATAAGTGTATTTTATCTGCTGATTTTTTTGGAAAACAACTCCAAATTTAAGGATGCCGGAATAGATTCACGAAGTTTCATAGTGAAATAACATACCATGTTAATCATGAAATGCATTTCATGAAGACAGGTAAAAAGATGGCTATCTTTGCAAAGATTATTAGTAAAAATTCCTTATATGATATGAAGGAATTTTTTTATAGAGCTTGTCGTGAAAAAATAAACAGTCGTTATAGAGATCAAAGAGACACTTTCCTCACTCACTAGCAAGATAAAGCAAAGCTGTATCTTATTAATTAGCTCGGCAACAATCTGGTTAGATGATTCTATTCATATATTGAAGAAACTTATTTTACTTTATCCTGCTCATACTGTTACAGTGGACATGTTAACCGCTGTGTACGTTTATTATGATGGTACAGTGATATAGTTGCACAATCTTCGATTGTATGAACCAAATTAATAATTTTACTGGAAAAGATCTCTGGTGAAAATACATTTGAATGATAAATGCTTTAGTTATCTATGATGTTAGATTGAATATCTTGATCTTGCTGGTTGGGAAATTAAATGTCTATTTAAATAAAGACAAAAAACTATTCATTTTTGCTAAAATGATATAGAATCTGTTTATTGTTGAGTCTATTGTAAGTTCCAATTGCATTGTAGTGTGTATTCTTTAATCTTAATGCTATAATTTTATAGATATTCAGACTTTTGGTTAGATTATAAGCTTTATTTTTCCATTTTATGCATTTTTCTTTAAAAAAATTCAATTGCCTGTTTGGTTAATAGTGAGTTTCGATAAAAAGTACCCTATCACTACATAGAATGCATTCCTACTGGGATATGTGAGCAGCGAGGATCCATTTCATTATAAATGGTGAACTATGTTTTTTCTTATTTTTTGCTAACCATCATCTCCAGCGCCTTATACCACCTTTAGTAATAGTGTGCCTTATTCACTATTCGAGAAGGAATCGTAGTAAATCATTATCTTAATATGACTCTCCGAAATATGGCTAATTATAGCTCCTGATCATTTCTTGGTGTGTCAGGATCTGCTGCCAGTACTGATTAGTGCTGGACTTGTAGTCATGATATACAAACACTTTCCACACCAACCCAACAACAATCCACAATCATGTAATCATGCAGTTTTAATGCACTTGGGTACCGAGCTTGGCGTTTAAGGTAGAAAGCGAGGTATTTTTCGCTATACAAGGTGGCCATTTTCGTCTTTTTAGCGAAGCGCACTTTTTCTAGTAACGTCCCCCGTGTACTGTGCCTTTAGATAACCCTGCTAGTGCTTTCTGGCGTATGGATTGCTGCCTAACCATAAGAAATAAACTATTAAGTTTTATCAGATCATATATGAGAAGTATAGCAGCCGGATCTGGATAACAGTGCCTAGCTAGATTTTGGACTGCTTTTTTTTGAAGAAC
>JBHEQW010000017.1:0-24317 GCA_046530935.1 Arsenophonus sp. | reverse complement strand
AAATTTTCATTTTTTGCCTATTATTGATTAGTAATTTTGAACATCATGATATTCTTCACAGGCTTGTAAGGTATTTTGCATGAGTGTAGCCACTGTCATTGGGCCCACCCCACCAAGGACATGTGTGATCCAACTAGCGCGTTGTTGTGCTTCTTGATAGCAGACATCGCCGGTAATTTTGCCATTTTTAAGCTTATTAATTCCTACATTCATAACAATAGCACCAGGTTTTATCCATTCACCTGGAATAAAATTTGGTTTACCAATAGCTACTACTAGTAAATCAGCTTGCTCTACATGATGACGTAAATTACTAGTAAAGCGATGGGCGACGGTAGTTGTACAACCGGCAAGTAGTAATTCCAGACTCATGGGGCGACCAACGATATTTGAAGCACCAATAATAACTGCATTTAAACCAAGTAAATTAATCTGGTAGCGTTCAAGTAATGTAATAATACCGCGAGGTGTGCAAGGGCGTAGTCTTGGGGCGCGTTGACAAAGACGGCCTATATTATAAGGATGAAACCCATCAACATCTTTGTCTGGATCTATATGTTCTAATATCTTGATATAGTTGATAGTTTTTGGCAACGGTAATTGAATCAGCATGCCATCAATTGCTTTATCATTATTAAGTTGATCAATTAATTGTAAAAGTTCAAACTCAGTGATTTTTTCCTCTAAATCATATGATCGAGAAATAAAACCAACTGCTTCACAAGTACGACGTTTACTATTTACGTAGATCCGTGAAGCTGGATCATTGCCAACTAAAATAACAGCAAGTCCTGGAGCTCGCTTGCCTAATGAAAGTCTCAATTTAACTTTTTCTGCAATTTCCTGTTTGATTGTTTCGGAAATCATTTTCCCATTAATAATTTTTGCTGACATTTATTTCATTAGTTCATAAAAATATTGGATACTGATATTTTGTCAGAAGAATGTGATTGTGTCACTATTATTAATAGCTAGAAAATAACCAGATAGATAAATTTCACTGAAAAGACGTTGACAGTCAGTGCATAGGAATTGTATAAGCCAACGACATTATTTCATTTCTAAATTGGATCTTTCTAAAGCGCCCTTAGCTCAGCTGGATAGAGCAACGGCCTTCTAAGCCGTCGGTCACGGGTTCGAGTCCTGTAGGGCGCTCCAATAAAATCAACATCTTATGGATATTTTGATAGGTTCCGTTATAAGTAAAAGTGTTCTAACAGGTGTTTTGTTGCAAGAATGGTGTTTACTTACCGACTTTTCATGGACCGATCATGCTATCCAAGAATCATTCCGCTTAAGCTTTTTTGCACGTACCGGAAATTGTTTCTTTTTTGCTTATATCCACCACAAAATGTCTGATAGATTTTGCCGGTTAGTTGCCAGATTTCGTTAAATTTGATATAATTAATTGCTATTTTCATAAACCTCTCTTTAAATTAACCGACTAAACTATTTGTCATAACCGCGAGCAAGATGCTGAAATTCTGAATTTGATTTATGGTTAGGTTGAATTAAGGAGAGTCAGTATGTATGTAGCTATATTGCCACAAATGTATTTAAACTTGATTAATCTCTTACCTAATTTTTTAGTAGTAGTTCAGGCAAGAAAATATCCTGTGCATGATCTCACTGGTGACATTTTAACCTAAAACAGGCAATATAAATAGCATGTTATTTTTTATTATGGCTATTTTATTCTATCAAAGAATTCTGATTAAAAAATATAGAAAAACATCTATGATATATACTTGATAAACTTCAAGATACACGCTAAGACTGCGAAATAGACTTTTTTTATCTGTGCTATATCTTCTGGATAGGCAGAAGATTGTGGGAAAAAGCAATCTAGCTTTATACCATTCATCTTCAAATTAATTAGGTATATCCATTACAATTAAAAAATTAAGTCATAATCTATTTATATACCATTATGTTATATAAGTTATGTTGGTAATGTTTTGGTGTACACGTAATAATTTATTCTTTAGATGTGCATTATATATTGATATGCAATTTCAATTTTTCTTGATTTAATCTTATCTTATTTTACATGAGTAAAAATAATTTTAATTTATAGCAGCAGAGATTTTGCTAAATAGAAAATTGCTAATTATTAAAATTAAGCATATCTGCTCCAGCATTTAATAGACACCTTTAATGCTTAACTCAAGGCATTAGTTATCCGAGATAGCTACACATTTGTATATAATCAGTGCTAACGATACTTTGAAATCCCATTTCATTTCGTAATTTTTTTATATTATAGTCTTAGATAAAGCATCAAGTTTGCCGCTAGAATATAAATTGAGAATAACAACATGTGTAGTTATTCATAACAATCTGGCTTGCATTTTTCTAAGTAAGTTGGTCTAAAATACAGAGTTCTAATTCTTTTTATTGCCAAGTATATCACTTACATCAATAAAACTTAAGTAAGTATCACTCTTCTACTACACTATCATTTTAAGAAAAGTGTTTAAAAGACAATTTATTCTATATTTTCTGTAAGTGTGATATAATAATTAAGTGTGAGCTAATAATTGAGCATTATTTTCCACTTTTTTAGGATACTTAAAAAGCTAGAGTTTTTATCATCTAATAAATATTTCTTGAGTATAATAAAAGATTATTAAGTGGAGAAAAGTTTGCATTTATATTGGAAGTTCTAAACTTTTACCAATATTTTTAGCTTGCGGCTTGCTTAGCGAGTAAATTTAAAAATTTTTATGCAGAATAAGTTTTAGGAAAAGTATAGCGCATATTTAATCGCTCTTTACTACTATAACACTTTCATAATTAACTGCGATAATTAAACCTAATGAAGGTTTTGTTGAATTAGCTCTATGTTGATTGGCTTCTTTAGTAATATTTGTGATACTGTTTTTAATCTATGGAATCTCTGTAATGTAAGTAGGATTGTTAATCTCTCTTTGAGAAGAGATTTTCTTGAATTTATAATTCAACAGAATAACTCCTCTGCAACAATACCAATTTACCTATTTTAAATAGTAAGTAAAATTGGCTTATTGAATTTTAACTAAAAGCCATCAAAACCAACAATTAATATTTGTTTTATTTTTTCTTTTATAGGGATTGCCTAAATTTGCTCTTCTTCTTCCTTATTTTAATGGAAATATACAATCAGAAAATGCAAATACTATAGCAATCAATACACAGAAAATTTTAATAGTTCAGTACATAAAAAGTACAATTACATATCTCTTTACACAGTTTTAACTGTGTCTCACTTAGATAAAGTATTGTTGTTTATATAAATATACAATAAGATGATATGATGGTTCATATTTGAAGCTAAAATATCTATAAATAGCAAGTTGCTTTTTACACGCAGAGAGCACAGAAAAATATATCATTATTTTTCATCAGAGGCTACTTTGATCTGTTTGAGTGTTTCGATTAACTGAACAATATTTTTAGAGATCCTGGCTAATGAAATCCAATAAAGTATAATACCAGCTCTTTTTTACTATGATCAGAGTCAAGTAATTTTTAGCTAGCTATTGCTGTGTAATGGGATAATGAGCAATCCATGCTGCGCGCCGATATAGATATCTTCTCTAACTTCTTGATACTTCTAAACCAGCTTGTTGAGCGTACTCAACAAACACTTCCGGATCTATTTGCGCCAACCATACTTATTACATGAAAGAAAAAACAATCTGTAAATTTATGATATATCTTGATTAAATCCGTCAAACTATAAAATGAATCTCCTTTTTTTTAGTCAAGAGATTAAAACAATTAAATGTTTTTTTCTGTGCACACTCATAAGCCTACTATCGAGTTTCCAAACTACTAACGTATCCACTATTTTTAATAAATTTAAAGCGCGTTTTAATTGAAGCCATTAAGTGTCTACCAATCATTTCAGCTGCGATTTTATCCTGAAAAATCTGTTTATCATTTAAGTAATCAATGATTTTGCTATAAGTTGCTATTTTTATTATTTTTTTTGATATTTTTATATAACCTATTTTTCTATTTTAGCATATTTTATCCTACCTCTTTAAGTCTTATAATTATTGCTGGTTTTAGTTAAAAATTAAACTTAATTATAAATTACATAAAACCTTAGTTTGTTATAAACACTGTATTGTGCAAAAAACGTACTCGATAAATGTATTGGCTGTAGTGTCAACGAATGTATCACTCTTAGTTAAAATTTAACTATTTTATGGAGTGAAAGAGAATTCGCTTATTATGAAAATAGTGATATTAGTGTCCGAGTTTGAGGTGGAGTAGCGTTGAGTTGCTAGATTACCGCTCGTGAAAATAAACCAAAAAATAATATTTGAGCACATATGGATCATGTAGCAAACCAAACTGCTGTGTTAGATTGAATTATGTTAATACCATGTTCTGTTCTTAAAAAACATTTAACTGTGGGAATATGCAGCAGGTTCAACTGTGGCAAATCATGAGAAAGGATGGGCTATAGTAATGATCTATCCTATGTGATTACTGGCATGTATTAACTAATGGTAATGTTGATAACTATGTGGATTATATATCTAGCGCAGTTTTATATAAAAACCATTAACGATAGGGCTAGATAACTATGTGGTTCATGTAATGAAAAATATTAAAAAATTAATCCATATATCATCGTGATTTTTAATAAAAAACCGCTAGAACAAGGCTCGTTGTATAATTTTTCTTATCTTAAAAGACTTGTCAAAATTGACAAGAGTGCCAGAAGTTATTTCGGCTAGATACAATGAAAATTAAGTATGAAAGCAACGAAATTATGCCTTCAATTGGCTATGGTATCAGTTGTTTTTGTTGCGATCGATGCAGTATAGCTGAAATATATGAATCTCATAAATAGAAAGAGGCTGTACTATCTAACTGAAAATGATTGTTTTTGGATAATTTAGGTTATTTCGCAACGTACCAGAGTAGATGAACTCAATGAGCAAACAACCAATAAACGAGATTATCCGATTAAGAATGTATGGGAAATTATAACGCTATTGTAGGATGCATAAGACCTTGAAATTGTGATAAAAGACTAAAAAAGTCTTAGTAGTGTGTGCTGTGCTAGAAAAGCACTAAGTACTACTTAACTGCATTGATATAAGCAGCGAGGTAGATCGATCTCGAGTGGTCAAAAGAAAGAATCTAAGCAAAATTAATAAATTTTAATGAGTGAGGATAGAGGCCAATTAAAGTAACAAAAGCATTCGTTATGTTAATTTAGTGGATATTTTATGACTTTTCAATTGTACCTAAAACAGTATGTCTATGAGCAGCGATAGTACTAGGATATAAGTTCGCCACACTTGAAGAAGTTATTACATTAATAATACTACTTAACGCAACCCACGCGTGAGCAAATGATACGGTGCTCCACCATGTTTTTTGTAGCTATGTGTATGGCTATGCGGTTGTATTACTTGTTTTTTATAATCATAGCTGCTGATAATATTTGAAAAAGCATATCTATATATTATAATAATTTGGTTTCAATTAGATTAATGAAGTTAGTTCCTTTAATTTAATAGATTGGAATTATTTGCTTTAGAGAAGGTTAATAGCTTTATTTCGTTAATATATTAACACTTTATATTTGAAAATAAAGTATTATGGTTTGTGTTTTGTGTGAGAAAGGCAACAATCCTCACATCATATAAAGTATTAATTATTTTCCTATAAAACTAAGATTTAAAAAAATTTTGTTTATGTGTTTATCATGGCATATTTTGATTTTTTTGCTAATTTTGATTTATTAAATTAATCACTGTTTTATAAAATTTTGCATCATTGCTAAGAATGACTTTCGTAAGTTGTTCGTTTAGTGTATTTAAATTAAGTGTCGCACACTTAATTAAGGCGAGTTTTGATTTATTCGAGATTTTCTACTTCCTCAAATAATTTTTACAGCTTAATAAAGAAGGTCAAGCTGCCTTTTATTAAGACTAATACTTCTATATACATGCCCTTCCTTAACCACAGTAGAATTTTTTTGTAGTGCATCATGAAATTACTATTTAACTTTATTGACGATGGTTCTGTTGTCTTGAACCTTGTTTCTGAAGCGCTTTTTTTTACCATATTCGAATTTATCTTTTTTTTTGCTCTTAAGGTATTATCAATCATATGTATCATTTTCTACAGTAGTGTAGATAAAAAGTACTTGGGTATCTCAATGAGATTAGCACTCAATAACATATTCCAGTGTTCTGTCTTACCTCCAATCAAAAAACGTTTAAATTGATTCATTGCAAGAACTGCTATGGCTAATCCAACGTACATTCTCTTCAGTAGCAGAGTCACTTGTCAGTCAATCTCAGATCTGGCATATTATCAAAGTGTTAAAACTCTTCGATCGTTGTAGAGGAAGATGATGCCAAATATTTATAGCTACTTTTTAAAGTAGGCTTTATTTATAACCCTAATCATAATTAATTTAGTATCAATAACTTATTGTCTTGCTTCTATCGTTTGCTCTCTATTAGCTAAATATTTATCAGCATTATGCATAAATTTTTCATACCGGTTAATTAATTCAACTAATTATGTCATGTTAATTTCAATTATCAGGCTATCAGTGTGTTGATCAGGCTGTGATAGTGAATATGCTACCCATTTAAAAAATAAGCGAATTTTCTTCATGGCATGTGGGTTTCTCAGTTGGTAATAACTCTAGCAACAATTGCGTATATTCCTGCTTTAAATTACTCATTACAGTCATTATTGTTTATATTTTCCGCGTTATTCTTGCCAAGATCAGCACTTTCGTATTGTGTGCTAGACAATACAATATTTGCCATTTGCGCAATAAGACGATGCCTTACCTTTATTTGCCGTGCAAAACTGATAGTTTCGCCTAGATGTGACACATAAAAAGCTTGCTGCCTTGTGTTCCTCTTTTAGCTCTAAGAAGGCTTTAATTTTCGTGATAACCTCGCTGACTGTATTTCTAGTCTATACCTTGATAAGGCTATCAAGATGATGTGAACAGTTTTTGCATTACTAGAAAAGATCGTTAGGTCATTAGAACAAATATGAATAAGTGGTAAAAATATGCTATTAACTTTAGTTAAGATTCTCTGTATGGCAGCCGTGCTGCCATACAGTGTGGTGGTTAGCATCATTACTAGCAACAACAACAGCGCATATACAGTTCTTGTATCGATCTGTTCATGCTCTGCTCTTTATACCAATAAATTTTTTCGCCAAGCTGGCATAATCACTGTCAGCCATGTCTTTGTGGTATATGGCACCAAGGTGCGATAATGATGCATTTTTGCTAGTTATCTAAGTCTTTAATATTCGTTTCCGTCATGATGTTATCGATACTCGATAGATGACAGTAGTCACTGTTATTTTAGTTGCTAGATGTACTGCTATACCATTTTTCAATTCCCAGCCTGATCTCTGCTTTTTGGAATATCTGGCTAGCGAAGTACACCATTTTCCGCTTTTATGGTTGAAATTAAATGTCTATAATTGCACATCATAACGGTGTATTTTAGTATTAGAATGTATCGATATTGCATTTTGTACATCTTCTAAGAGAACAAAAAGCATTCGCTTTAGTTGCGCTTTTATGTTTTAGCGCGCTTGATGTTGCCGCAATTATATCAACCAACTTCATCTGTTAGATTATGCAAAATATTTCTCGCCAAATAATCGATATAAGCCTATAAGGTGTAAATTCTTGCGGCTTGTGCTCTGGCATATACCTACGCATCAAGACAGAACATATGCCATTAACTTCATTAAACAGCACGACCAAAATCCTAGCGAATAATATTAATCAATTGTAGCGGTCTGCATCTTCTATAATGGCGAGAGAAAACGCTATTTTGTTTCATGGACCACGTTCCAGAGATTGTTATGCTCATTGTTTTTGTGTTATGGTAAGAAAAGCTAAAGATGAGAGTTGAAGTTAATCTATCAATGCTTGAGTGTGCGACATCGATATCGAACCGATGTGCGGTACCATTCTCTATCATCCACTTGACCGTCTTGGTGATATATTTTTTAGCCTTATGCTCTGTCTTATGGTTATAAAAGTTTATTCGTTTCAGCAAATGCAATAGAGAGGTAAATCTGATTGTTTTATTGCTGTTGGCCACTTATCCTCACTATCAGAACAGAGTGTCAGTGTTATCATAATGTTCAGCGAACATATCTCAACGCCAGGTAAATAACAATATGATGATAGCACTGGTTGATTGGTAGCTACCTTGGCACACATGAAGTAGACCTTATCGTTTAAGATTAGAATCTTATTTCATTCCTTGATTATGGGTTGTTCCAGTTAATCTCACAACTATATCACCTTTGTGTGTATAGACGTTATATTTTACTTGCATGGCACTCATTAAGACTTGTTTATTCTATATATCAGATCATTTTATTTAGTAAAACGATGTATTGCAGTGCTATAAATTTTCCTGATGTTTCTACCCTGCTGGTTACCTACATCGATCTTGTTTTTTGGTTTAACAATAAAGCGGCTATGATTATTTCAATCTTGCTTTTAGCATTGATAATGAAGGTGTGTCTGTCTCTTGCCTCTATCAACCTTCGTATTTAAGTATGATGCTAATGCCTTCATCGGCATTTTAAATAGCCAACTATTCCTTTTTTCAGCCCATTAAGTTGATAGCGACTGTGAGCTACATTAATTAATATAGCAAGAAGGATATCGATCTAGTCAGTGACGAATAGCGTGATCCTAGTTATTCCACATGCAAGCCGTCGGGTTAAAACCATAAGGCTTTAAGTATTCCATGCTACCTTTTATTTTTTATTTTGATATATATCATGGATATATCAAGGTTGTTGGCAAGCAATCGTGTTATTCAGGCGTTATATTACAGGTAAAGACTATAGGCGTGTAAAATGGTGGTGCTGCGTCACAAACAAAAAATATTTTTTATTGCTGCATTTATTATTTCATTTCTGCTTTCATTAATAACTTAACTAAAGAAAAAAAGAATATTTTAAAATTTCTATTAGCATCACTATCAGAAAATTTCTATAGGTCGATGATATCGTCTCTCTTTTTTTTCTTTTAACTCTTTAAGCAACGGAATAATAGGCGGATTTTCAGGTTGAGAGCTATATATGATTCGCATAACCTACAAGTTCCTATCCTTGGAATAGACAACACATCACTAATCAGTAGTTCGTGGTTATTAAAAATCTAGTACTGGATTAAAGACAATCAAATGCTGGTTAGATTTCTACAGACTGCCGTTACCTTGCTGACAGCCCATTGTACCGTATAAGTTATTTCTTTCGTTCTAGCTGCTTGCTCTTTGGTTTTAAATTAGTATCAGATTTATATCTCTAAAACCAATGGTTGCATTAGTGGATTGTTGAATGTGTCTTCTCAGGACAATAGAGTTTTATCTAGGTGTCTTTTTGTTTTAAGCAGAATAGTTGTTAATGTCGCTTCCATGAAATAGTTATCATCACTCAAAAGTTTGACAAGCAACCTACGCCACTTGATATTTACAAAAATCCTTACAGATATTCTGTTCTGTATCACAAGTAAGAATATTTTTACCAAGATAACCACAGTTTTTGAGCGAACATTATCAAAAATTTTAATATTAATAGATTTTCGTCTTTATTATTTAAGATTAGCGTTTGTTGTGTTTTTATCGCTTTATTTTAGCACATTATGGACAAAGTATTTTTCCTATAAATTTGCTTGAAAATATGTAGCATCATTTTGTAGGCTTTTTGGTAATGACTACATATCTTAATGCCAAAGAGTTTTGTTAATTTTGATGCTATTTAATAAACTGTTTTTACGTAAATATAGTTTAGTTTTAGCTGCGCAATCAATTAAATTAGCTGTCTTGGCTCCAACTAGTGATGCCAATTTAGATATTCTTGGCGTCATAGCCAATTATAGTTGCTTCGATCTATCAATCAGCTTAAGACTTTATCTTTTCTACATCAAAATTTTGATAAGTTTATCTTTTTTAATTCTTAGCTATAAAGGCATGCTTCCAGATTCATTGGCAACTGACTTGTAATTTCACATTGAAATCACCTAAAAGTCGCTATATTCTCTGTTGAGAATTTATACGCGCGTACACCAGGGAGCTGCCAAGCACATTCGCGCCAGTTAATGCTCAATATCAATCAAATAGTTACTTATATTCCTGGTGCTTTCAAGGTTTTACACAGCATAAAGCTAGAATAATTAAGATGATTTCGATTGATAATATCAGTTTCTTCTTCTGTATGGTCCTACCAGTTATCGGCAAAACCAGCTGCCAGTAAGACTTCTTTTTGAGTGCAAGTGACTGTTTTTTTGATTTTCTGCCTACCTCCTGTGTGGTATCGCTTTTAAGCTGCTTAAAGGCAAGAAAAAGCGGATCATCTATCTTTAATGGTTGTTAGTGATCTATGGCTTGATTCAGCGTTTCTAATACATGTGACTAACACATCCACCACACATCTTGTCATCAGTATTCCTTAAATATGAGTACCTGCGATATGAGAAACTACGTGTAATGCAAAATGGTAAATATTGACCTGTACATGACGTTTTTTCTCATTAATTAATCGATAACATGCTTGGTGTAACTATACACACCTCCAGTGGTGTATTGTAATTGTATTAATTGGAAGTTACTTAAAAATTGTTGTGGCTCTCAAAACAGAAAGGAGATAATGGCATTATATTGGCTTGAACATGCTGAGCTTATGAGCTTTAGCTTGTCATTTTTTTATACCAAACCAGCAAGGATAAATTATTCCTTAGTGTTATGCTAGATAGGGTCTTAATTTGCTGTATTATAGTAGTGTCGCTGCATCCTGTATGTGCGCTTTGCCCGCACTCCAGATCAGTTGTATTACGGAGAGCAGGTTTTTTATCGGATGAGATCCACTAGTTGTGGGCTTTAATATCAGCAAAACATCGACATAGAATAGTCTTGACGCTGTCGTGATGTCGCTATCGATAATATATCTCCTCTTAAAAGCTTTGGTGTTATTGTTAATAATATTTTTAGTGTGCCTTAACATGCTTCCAGCCTGTGCAAAATCCGGTAACCCTTTTAAGCTAACGTTAGAAAACACCTTGCTAATAAGATTGTTTTTTTGGATGAATTATAAGAAATTAACGTTTAAAGAATAATAATACCTACGGTTGGGAAGAATGATATCTATTAAGACTCAACCAGGCTAAAGCTAATGAGATACATTCTATTCCTTGTGCATGCTATGAATAACTTATTGCCTTGCTATCAACACAAACAGCAATTTCGTAGTAATATGGATGTAGAAAAACAATTGGCTCCAGAGTATCTATATCTGCTATCATTATCGATCTATGGTTTTGAAAATCATCTTCCATACGATCAAATAGGCGCTAATGCTAAAGCGTAAGGTCCTGGTGTGACACTCCAGAGATTTTTCGTATAAGGTTTGTCCAAAATTAGGATATTCATAAACCTGTACCAGTGTGTCAGCCTGAACGTCCATCACTCGTTATCATTTAATTGAGTAAATACGCTACATGAAAAGAGGTGGCTTCAAAGGGTAACTTTATATACCGTCATTTAAAGCTTGATATTTAATTATATTTAGTTCTTCTTGATGAAGATTGTCATCATCTTAGTAAAAGATTATTTTTTAGTTTTAACGGTGCGAAGTGTCTCCATTATATAATTAAAATAATTATCCGCATCAGGATTATTATTAGATATAAATTTATTGAATTCTTCTTCTTGGCAGCAATAAAACGTCGTAACTAACATTATGATTTAATTTATTTAGAAAAATACTGGTGATATCAAAAATTTTTGATAAAAATGCTATTACATTTTTGTTTTTATTATCATATCTTCACGATATTTTTTAAATATCTCATGATTATTATTTCTTGGTAATTTTCTTTTGTTGATAAATCAATCGTTTCTAAGTTGCTTGCTATATAATTAACATAAACATTACTTTCCCTAGTGTTTTAAAAGATTTTTTAGAAAAAATTAATATTTCATGAAGGAGAAATACATTCCATTTTTTATTTCATCTTATAGAGCTAAAATTAACTCATATAGTTTTTATTGATTCGTAGGCATATGCCTTGTTGCAATTATCAACTTCTATTGTTAAAAACACTCTTATATATTGCCATGCAAATTTTTTACTGCTTAGCAAAACGATTATAACTGACATCATAACTTATATGATGTGGCCGGCGCATTATTATTAACAGAAGCTAGATACACTATATACGGCTTGGTATTTTAAAGATGAATTTGACCTTTTCCGTCTTGTGGCTCAATTTTGCTAAATGAATATAGAGTATTTTTTATTTTTTTTAAATTGTGCAACTGCTCATTGTTATCTTTAACTTAAGTGAGTATGCATATGATTGAATATTGAATAATAGCGAAACTCAACTCGCAACAATCCTATACTGTACGAAGATTTTAAAACGATTCTACCCAAAATACAGCATTAATCTACTTGTCAAGAAATTGATTAACTTCTATTGATAATAGTGTGCAAGCAATATCCAGCCAAGCTTTCCACAGTATACCATTGATAGCAGATAAACTATTTTTAGCTAATTTTTTTGTCTCACAGATGATATTTTTTTAATCGATTTCACCATATCGACATGCCAATTTTATCGCAAAAAAAATAGAATCCCAGTAAGTACTGTTTTCTAAGCGTCTATTAGCATTAACGTGATAAAGATTGCTTGACGCCAACATTTTTATTACAGTATTGAAAATTCTGAAGGCATGACTAAGAACTCATAAGGCTGTCTCGGTTTCAACAGATAAAGTCTAAAGTTGATGAACAATTTAATCAATTCCTGATTGCTTTTTGCCAAAATAGGAAATTAGTCGATTAATGGCTAGATTTTCTTGTCGATTTAACAATTAAAGCCAGAAAAATACTACCTCTACTCTCAGGATGGAGGCTAGCTCAACATGTACATATTTTTAAAAAGCTGGATTTGCATTCTCTGCTATGTTGTCATAGTGCGAGTTGTATATTTCTTTTGCATCTAGCATCCATATTTTTTGTTTGTTGGCTACTTTATTTTGGTTAACTGACAGTAATTCAAGATTGGTCTGAGCAGCTGCGCAATTACTCTTAAAATGTATTTACAGAACTAAATAAATCATTTAGTAAAATAATGTTGTCTAATCTTTTTTAAGCACTTTTTTAATACCTTTCAATACCATCAACATTGCGCCTTTTGCATCTTTCTGCATCTCTTTTTGCTTGCCGCCAGTTTTTTAACTTATTTTTAACTTTTGAAAACGTGATTTTTTGTAATTTTATTGCTAATTTTTCTTTTATTAACGCTAGCATAAAGTTTCTTATCATGATTGTTGGCATATCTAATTCTACACCAATACTTAAATTGCTTGTGTTAAAAGCTGTAATTTCAGTGTAGGTCTAAGACACACAACTTTACATCAAGCGTCCTAATGCTGGTCATGTTTTTGGAAGTTTTTAGGCATTGCTTGGCTTGTTATTGGTAAGGTAATTGATTTTGACGGCAAGCAAGAGACATCATTTTGCGTTAACTGGAATGCTGGTACGCCAACTGTGCGTTATTTGCTAAGATTGCTCAGCCGTCTTGTAAAAGGCAATACACATGTTTATGGCTAATTCAGAAAAAGACATTACTTCTTTTTTTTGCTATTCTTGCTTGTTACCGCATATGTAATCCATATCTCCAATAATGTCTTGGTCTATAGGTAATTCCGTCGATAGCTCAAGGAATATCTTTCGATATATGTTTAAACTGAGTTTGATGTATTAAAATTAACAACTTTTTGAATATAGGCGATTATCAACTTAAAGTCTATTACCTGCTTGATAGGGTTATAGCCAATGCGACAATAATCCAACAATCTCTAATGCTAGCGTAGTTGACATTACAGCGGTAAACTTTTCTTGAATGTCTTCATTTCATGCCAGGAATCCGCTTTACTTGTGCGTAGAGTTTATAAATGGTCATTGATAATTACTTTTAACTCAATGATGTTAGCAACCGTGTTTTGCAGATTGTTGATGCGAACAACCGCCTACGTTTCAAGATTAAAAAATTGCCGTAGCAAATGCTGCTGTAATTTAAGTGGATTTAGTTGTTAGAAGAAGTATGAATTGCTATAGAATCGTTATCTTAGACTGCTAAGTTCTTGGAAGTGGTAAAAAATACGCGATGATTATCAAGGTAATAAACAGATCATATAGCGCTAACTCTTATACGTAGCAACTAGACATCACATCGTCAAGTTCAGGAAGATAAGACAGTTCTGAACTAGTATCCAGTTACATGTCCACTCATTCAGAGTAATTAAAATTAATACAGTATTTTTTAACATGATCGAACATATGTTTCTGAATTTTTAGTACAGTTCACTTATTATTGTGTATTTGAATTGGTTTGCTAATTATAGTTTTTTCATTAAAAAATCATTAATTTCCGTGAAATTTTATCTTGAGAGTATCTGGCTTTATCAGCATTATATGAAGATTTGCCTGATAGCTATGCGCCTGGACAATACATAAACAATGCAGTTATTTAATTCGGCAGTAATAATCATTTTATATCTTGTAGTGAGTTTTTCTATTGGAAAACTTTTACTTAATTTTAAATTTCGCTTTGATATAATGAATGGGATTGGAGAGATGTACTATGCGTTTCTTTTTAACGCACACTACTATCAATACCTACCAGATCTTCCAGTATAACCGTATTCATCGTCACTTTTAGGTTATAGTTTCTTGATAATTGCTGGTCATCTGTCTTAAGATGTAAGACATACTTATTCTTCTTTTTGTCAATCATCACATCGCTTGCCATTGTTATATTGCAGCTTAAAGTGATTCACTAACCCAAGTAGCCGCAGTTGGTTGATATAATCTACAGAGGATAACTACATCAATCCTGTTATGATTATTCTTGTTGCTCTTTGACTTTCAACAAACAGATTTTTTTATGAGAAGCATCTAAATTCTCGACAACACACACCTTCGTGCTTTAAATTAAAAATAAACAGCACAGAGTTTTCCTTTAATTATAAAGTTGCTCTAACCAATCGTTTCCATTCCCACGAATTGACTACGCCATCACTAGCTAGTTTTTGCCGTCACTATTTGCTGGTCATTACAGATTTTAATCGCAAAAAAAACATATGTACTGCTTATAAAGTGTTTTACTAGCTAGATATCTGTTATGATGGATACAATAACTGTTTTGGATATGTTGTCATATTACACTGAATATGTAATATGCCAACTTTTTAGATTGGTTGGTAGCGATAACTATATGAAAGCACTGATTGCTGCTCTATTAAGGTGAAGCGTTTTCCAGATGGCACGCAGGTAAAAACCTAGTTTACCTAATCTGTATTTGTTAGGTTTTACTGGCAGGATCATTATATAAAAATATCGCGCACAGTGCCAGTCATGCCGCAACCAGTTCATGAAGCCTGGTTTGTGTCACCTTTTTGTATTTAGTAATATTGAAATGTGAATCATTTTAAGAGGTCAGCAAAATGCAGGAGCTCACCAATCGTCATTTTTTACTAGTATAAACATGAATGCACAAATCTAAGAAGAACTTTAGCAACCGTTCATGTGTTCATTTTATAGCTCATGTTTTGTACTGACTAAGAAACGTAAAAAAGCTAATCAAAAAAATCAAATAATAATTTGCATATTGGACTAATAGGCCTATTCATATTGACTTAGCAAGCATCATTACTCATCGAGTGATAATGCACTAATATTCAGATAAAAATGTGTCTTCACTGCGCCTGCCAGTGAATAGTGGTTGATCATCAATAAAATATTATTGCCGGCTAAATATTTATCTTTTGCCATTAGGCTTATTTTTCAGCACTCATCGTCGTGCTGACGGATAAAGTCCTCATTATCTATAATCGCTTTACAAATAGAGGTTTTTAACATTATTCGCGGTATCCGATTTCTTAACTGGAGTTAAAATACTTTGATTGCCTCGATATACAGCATAACGACACAAAGAATCAGTGTTGCTATGCCGATGCCTATAATCATAATTTTACATTTTCCTTAAGTGTTAGTCGTTTTAGGAACTGCAATCACAAATAGTTCAGCTTATAGCATTAATCTAGCGGTAACCTTGCACCATACAGTGTAACTGGTTGCTATGATCGGCTAATTGTTGCATTATTTCTGACGATTGCATGATTATAGCTAAATTTAATGTTATTTGTGCATTTGGTAATGCATGGCAATGAGCATGGTAGAGGATCGCTTTGTTTACATCGTATTGACGGCACTGTTATCTATTTTTTTTATAAGAACTCAGGAATACAAATATATGTGTTCACGATATTAAAGCTAATCGTCATTTATTGGTCTAGCTTTTAGCTTTTTTGTGTTAGTTTTTTTTAGTATTACTAGTCTCTTGCGTAATTTTTGTGGATTGTTAGATTGATTTACTTCTTCAATATCATCCTATCATCCTGTTTTTTTGATCTAAAAATCGTTTTTTAACGTATAATCTTTTATTCTAGCAGATACTCACAGAAATATTTTTTTGTATCCAGCATATATTGCGGATAGGCACTTTCGTCCGTCTTTAATGTTTAAATAAAAACAATTTTAGCTTTTTACCAATAACTTTATCTTTAAATGTGAGTTAATGCTGTTGATATGTTTGTTTAGATCAATATGCAACGGGTTATAAATTTGGTAAATTATTTACCTCGGCATATTGGTGGATATCTTTATGATGGTTGATTTCTGTTTTTACTTTAAAATTAAATTGCTAGATCAATTCATATTAGTTGTTTCATATCTATAAATTCACTGCCAAAATATTCAATTGTACAATAAGGCTAAGGATTATGCGATCATCTAAGAATTGCATGCTGGATTTTACTAAGTATTTCATCGACTAAATAACAAGAAACGTACTGGCCAAATTTTTCGGTGTTATTCAGAATTACAATCATAGAAAAATTATTGATTAGAATTTTCTAATAATCGGTTTGTGATGGATCTTGCTCACCAACTGTATATTCACATGGACAACATAGGATGACGGTAAGGCAAGATGTGTAGATTCGATATGCCTACGCCATATCTGAATTGTGATGCCTATCCATTGTTCAAAGCGTGGGTAATATATGTGCGAATAGCTCTAATGATCTGGCTGAGTTTCATTATTTTTTCTTTTTCCAATAGTTCCAGACCGTAATGTTTTTTTAGTTTTTCAGTGATGGTGAATTGTGTCTAGGCTTTCAGTTTTTACAGTGCTTCAACCATATAGTTTTTAGATGGTGTAATACGCTAACCATATGTTTTATAATGATGTTTTTGTCGAAGATGCTCTTTAGATATGCTGTAGAAAGCATGGCGAACACAGTAATGTAATATGGCGTTGTTGGTTGGTATGAGCAAATCCATTGGTATGGTGGTATTTCTCTCTTAGCCAACTATAGCTTTTTCCGTTTTTCTCCTTTTCAAGGTTTTGGCTTTTTTATCTTAAGCATTAGCTATGAATTGCCATTAGATGGCTTACCCATTTTTAGCTATGAATTGCCATTAGATGGCTTACCCATTTTAGCTATGAATTGCTATTAGATAGCTATCTGCATGTTGTAAACAATAGATCCTGCTAGTTTTCTATGTTAATACTGATTGTCTTTCTATTGTTCTGTTAGTATGGACCCAGCGAACGCACCTAGCTAACTGTAGCTAACATGTGTATAAAAGTTTGCAAAATTTTTTTAAAAGCTTTTCTCAAATGCGTAGAACTAAAGACAAGATTTTCTAAGTTGTTTAAAATTAATATATAAGAGATCCATGCAGTATTCTTATTGCCGGTTAATGTTCTAATTTTTGCATTCTAAAATCAAGAAACGGTTAGGATGATTCAAATCATGGATACGCTTAACCTAAAAGACTCTATATATCAACTTCATCAATACTTTTATAATCCAGGCGTGATATGACGATCATGGAGACAACGCAGCGTAATAAAATATGTGATTAAATCATTAAAAGTTGTGCAGAGTTCTTATGGAATGTTCATTCCATCTGAATGACCTTTTCCCATGCCTTAAAACTATCAGGATAGACATCATTAAATCACACCTTCTCATTAGGTGTATTGCAATTGCAGCTAACACTATGATTACTATATTAAGTTTGCCAGAATTTTGATACTTATTATGTAGTGCTTGTTTCTACATGGCACAGTTTCATAGGAGGATGACGACCAGATAAGCCTTAATATTACATTTAAACCTCATAGGCAACTCAATTTTTTTGTACATTCAATAGCGCTGAGCGATTTTCCTTGTAATACTAGACTAGTAATAAGATGTATAGTTTAATGTCATCACTGAGATAGATTGAGAGGTAGGATCAATGGTATGGATTACTGTTTTTTGTGAATATAACTTTTTATTTGAATAAGTTTTCGTGCTTGGCTATACGAAGCAGCCATAGAATTCTAGCAAAATATGCACACATCCGTCATATCTTATTCCCATTTGTATTGCTTCTTAATTTCTTACAGTATTAATAAGATAAATAATTTCTATAGTAACACCAGATAATCCCTATAAAAACCCAGAATGTAGTATTGGATTTTCATTATTTTTCGTTGATATCTAATTAGATCAAACTAAATCAGCAGTGGACTATCCAATGTTAACGAGAATGCTAATAGCAGTAGAGATTTCTTGCGCTCACTGATGCAGAGCCTCATACTAGCCATGAAGAATCATTTCTACATTATTTCATCTCTTCAGTGACCAAGATAAATTTTTGATTAAGAAGATCATTAATTTCATTTTCTAATCTTCATAAATTTAATTGCTTGTGAATTGGTTAGCATGTGCAGGCCTTTGTAGTGTGTGGCATAGAAACAAACAAAAGGTTTTTGTGTATAAAGATTGCAAAAAATATGCGGTCCAATACGGTCAACTCTGATATAGAAGCATTTAAAATTACTGAATACGATAGTTTTTACATATACGTAAATATCTGGTATCTATTAATTTTTTGCGATACCGTTAGTAGCCAACTAAAATTAAAGTTTTTTTTAATTACAATCTCTGGCGATAGTTCCACCATATGATTCCTTTCGGAATCTTTCATGGAGTGTAAAAAGGTAAATAGCGTTTTCTTGTTTTACATGAACTTTTAGCACCGTCATTATGCGCTTTAGGCAAGATGTAACCGATCTTAATGAGCACATAAGCAAGTGAGGTTTGTCGTATGAGTGGATAACATATGTTCCATTTTTCCAAATTTTTGTGGTTTATCCTCTTCAGCGTTGGATTTATATGTGAAAAACTCTTGGGTTTTTTAGACTAAAACATTTTACGAAACTAATTTCTTGCTGTTCTGCAAATTCGATTGTTAGAGCTCGGCATTGATTTAATGCTCAATGTTTAAAAAGACATCGTCTGGTATGGTTTGCATTGCTTGTGGATTACCACGTAGAGATCTTGCCTATCAGCTGCTTAATTTTACCGGTTTTGAAGTATTGCTATTTATACGAGCATTGGTCTCAGCAATCCAGACATAAGAAGTGCCCCCCAGGTTAAACAGTTTCTTGTGGTATGTTTTTCCGCCAACTATTATATTCGTGTCTTTTTTATGAATCATTACTTCATCATTGAAAGAGCAACAAAATTAATCTGTCCAGTTCTTTAGGTGCAGTATATCTTCAGTACTAATAGAGATTAATTTTAAGTGCTTTCTGTTTAGAGGTAGCGTAAATTGTTCTTTTTATTTCTTGCGAAGAAAGTTAAGACATGCTGTTTTGTATTTACTTATATTTGTTGTTGCTGCTACTGTATTGGGCTTAATCTATGTTAACTTTCTTAAGTTGCCACTTTTTAGTCTTATCTAGTTCAGCGAGTTTTTTATTAAGTCCTTTTATTTCCTGCGGTTAGCTTACACCTTTTTCAGTCTCAATTTCGGCAATCAATGCGCTTGTTATTTTTCTCTTTAAATTCATTAAGTTTTTGTTCTAATTCATTAGAAACTTAAGTAATGTCTTGCTTATATATAGCCATTTAGACTAACTTTAATTTTGAATTTAACTAATTTTAATATATTCATTCCTGATTTCAAGATCATAATATCGCATTTTTAATAAATGATAGTTACTGCAAATAAATTTCTTTACTTGTGTTCGTGATAGAGTCACCAACATCACGCATGAGGCGCGGCCAATGCTCAATACTTTTTAGTGAATAGATTTAACTACGGCTGAAAAGGTGGTTTTAATTTCGCTGATTTCTCGCCTCATCATTTTTATGGAAAAATGACTAGGGTAATTTCTTACAAATCAATTTTCTTTAGTAAAAATGCAGATTTTCCGATCCTGCTCAAACAATCCTTTAACTGATAGCAAATAGAAAGACAGTTCAATAAGATTCTCTCTTCAAGATAACATAAGCACCTTTTTTAACTGGTATCATTGATTAACAATTACCAATTAATAAATAAACCTACATCATCATATTTAAATTCACTATAAATAGTGATGGGTTATCTAATTTGTGGTTCTATAGGATGCCGTTCAGTGCTTTTTTTCGTCACTAACATAAGCTTTTTGTAAGTACTCTAGGACTAAGTATATCATTAAAGGTATCTTTAACACTAAATACTGATGAGCTATAGCCTTTAAATTTAGTGAATTCAGTAATTAATTTTAGTTTAATAGAAACATTAAGCCGCTCTTTGATCATCATGTTTTTTTCTTAATCCTCTTTTCTTTGTAGCTTCTGACTGAGTGGTTATGTTCATTGTGGCTTAAGTAAATATTCCACCATATGGTCACTTGTTAAGATCTTAGAGTGACAGGCAGTAGTTCTGTGAATAAATCCTTCAATTTATGCCTGTAGCATAAGTTTCAAAGATCGATTTTATATTACAATATAGTTAGAGCAGACTACTTCCAGTATTGAACTTGGCAAAAATCACCTTGCTTGCTTTTAGCAAGTTAGTGTTGATCTGTTGTTCTGTGCATGTTAGATATGGCGCTAGTAAATAATTACTAAAGCCAATCTCTAGATTTTTAATATTACTGTAAGTTGCTTTATTGATGTTCTGTATTAGATATACGGCATGTGATAAAAATAACAAATTTCTTTCAGTTGATGTTTTTATTTGGATGAATTGACTGCTTTCTTCGGATAACCCCAAGTTTTCTACCAATTTAGCTTCATTTGTAGAATCATAGATCAATTCAAGTTAATTCATCCATAATGATGCTCTACAAAATCAGTTTTTAATTTCGCATAAGTTTCTTCTGAGAATTTGGTATATGCGAGAAGAACAGTGGATAATATCTCCTTATTGCTGAACAAGCGTGTGCCATACTTTTCGGTTGATAAACCTAATGTAATGGTAGTTTTCCAACACGTATGCAATCTGATTTAACTACAACTAATCTATCTAATGTCAGGTTGTTTTCAGAGACGCCAGATAATTTTTTATCCAAGCAAATCCATTGAGCAGTCAGGAAACGTCATTTTATAGACATGTTGCCAAATTAGCATAAAATGATGGCTGAATACTACTCTGATCGAGCAGCACAATACTTTAGATGCATCACCTAGTTCTTTTACATTGTAAGTGTGCAAATTACCTTGCAAATATAGGCAAGCAAGCATTAATTCCTAAAATTTTTGCGCCGTCATATAGCTGTTTAGCTGTATTGAAATGAGTTTAAACAGTTATTATGAGGTTGCTTTTTCTTTGCCGATAGTGATTGTTTTATAGAGATTGTATGGTAGTAACATGCCAATGGATTCTGTTAATACGCGTACATAGTTGAAAAGTGGTATTAACTCTAAGGGATTTTGGCTGCTGAGTCATTTACATGTATATAAACTCATAGCTTTTTTAGCCACGCCATTTTTGCTAATTCAGAAAGATGTGCTTGGTGGCTGGCAAAAAAATCTATTATGCTATTTTAAATATAGTAGAAAAAAATGTTTTGCTTCATGTTTTTTGTTTCAGTTGTCGCTTTAGTGGTGATATAAGAATTCAATAGGCAGAAGAGATATTTGGTACACAATACAATATAAAGAATATGGATAAATTCGTTTTATGTTTCCCACTACTTACAACGACTCAATTCATCTCGCTAGATAACATGATGTAAAAAATCCATTTAGCTTTTGCTTAAAGCGTTGATTTATTGGAGAAAATATTGCTATTTTTATCAATTTTTGCCGTGATATTTCACATCATTAAGTTCATTAACTTGTTTTGTGTATTGTTCTAGCATTTGCTATAGAGCAGTATTTCTACCTTTATCCTTGCTTTAAAAAAAATTCACAATGCGTGGTACTCCAATAAGCCTGGAAGGCTTTCCTACTTTAATTTAAGGTTGAATTGAGAAGGACTTCCATTGCAGGAAGATGAGAAAGTCATTTTTTGTGCGTTGTTGTCAAACATTCAAGACTGTAATTCTTCTTTGATTTTTTATATGATCAATAACATCACTCTCCATTAAAATAAGCCTATCCTAGTGCTTTTTACCATACGGTACATCTCTGCTATTTGGTATGAGCAGGGTTCTAGCCGTCCTTTTACTAATTAGAATTTTTCATCAACGTGAACATGACACTTATTTATTCGCCAGACTTTTAACTGCCATAGAAATATTAATTTTTTCATAGATCAACTCCCAACCTAGATTGGATAAGTTTTTTAATGCCTCTGTTGGAGAGAGATAGCTGAACATTGTTCATAACCTTGAATATCCATATCCATGCAGATTTTGTGTCACACAGGACATATTTATGTTCTTAGTAAAAATTTATTTTTGGCTAAAAATCTATATGCTCTTTTGTTTTTTTCCAAGCAACTCAAATTATTATTGTATTTATTAGATACCCAATTCAGGTTTGCTTTTAACTAGATCTTCTCATAAAACGGATCGTCTTTTTTATCAAGTATATAACGGATAGCAAAAAGGTGTAATCCTTAATTGCGCCATCAACATTTATATTCAAGATCGCGAAATATCTTAATGGTATAATCTCGAAACTCGTAATAAATACCATCCTTATTAAATTTCGAGGTTGTGATAGTAAAAATAATGTATTGCAGATGTGTGCTGCGGTTTCTGTTTCCAGAACGTCACTTTCCTCTCTTTTATACATCACAGCTCTTGTGAGAGTAAAGCTCATCCACAATGCTATAGTTAATATTAAACTATCAAGGCTGTGAGCATCTGAGAATAAAATTTGAAATCCTGATGGAAAACGTTTTTAATATATTGGCAGCTGGTTGAATTCAAAATAACTCTCAGTGTTAAGAGACCATCTTTAATCATATTCTTGGCGTTTTCAAATACAATATGCGCCAGATCTTGTGTGAGTTCGGCCGAATAACTTCCACAGCGTTTTCTACAGTCAGCACCAATCATGTATAAAGCAATATCCGATAAAAGCGTAGAGTTGGAATTTTTTTTCGACACTTCGTTATATGATAGTACGAAAAGGCTGCATCATCCATCTGCATCATCATAAGATGATCGTTACCACATCAGTGTTAAGAATAATTTTGCTTATTTTTTCATTAACCAATGTAATAAAAAACCAAAAACATTGATCATGATAAAAGGTATTCTAATCTATTAGCTCAATCGTTTGACCGTCAATCTTACATTTGACATGTGTTTTGAACAGCGCTATAAAAATTAAGAACATGTTTGGCGTAATAGGTTAGCTGAAATAAATTCTGTGTTCTTCGTTGTTTTTAAGATCATTCAAAAAGCGAAAACAGGCTAATCGGACATATTTACCTACCAAAATTTTGCTGGATACAACATGCTCGGCATCAAGGATCCTCACAATTCCTTCGACGACATTTGCCATCAATTCTTCCGTTTGCTTAACAATGCCGAAAAGAGATCGATTATCTCAGGCTTATTAACATTAACTTTTAAACAACTAGCCTTGTGTGGTTTCATGCCAAATTCGGTTTTTCATACTGCAAACCAGCTTCCTCGCATCTACAATTATGCATCATGGCAATTTCTGGATGTGGCTGGATTATGACATTGTCATTCTGCGAATATGTTTTATATGAATGATCTTCTTTTTCGATTATGTATCAATCATGCCACTACAGTCAAGATAATCCATAACTAGCTTTTACATCGTCATGCCATGAAGATTTGTAATGATGTTGCTTATATCAAGATCTTCAGCTATGCTATCGAATTAATATTTTTTGCTTAATAAAATTCTTGTAAGTTTTTGTGTTTGGGTATCCACTTTTAAAGTTTTGTTTCCTTTTTATTAAGAAGGCTG
>JBHEQW010000016.1:0-39907 GCA_046530935.1 Arsenophonus sp. | reverse complement strand
TTATTTATGAAATTAATCAGTAGGATACTGCTAGTTTTTTTGAAACTACATACAATATACCAAAAATAAACATAACTCTCGAAAACTAAGTAAACAGTAAAATAACAATTATAAATAATAAACGAGAAAATATATTACGTTTGAAAAAATGCAATTTTTTATATTCTTTAAATTTTAAAAATTATTTTTAATCAAGAAAATGAGTTAACATTAATTTTGCTGCCAATATTTCTCTCTCTAGTAAAGTATTGATCAATATTAATTGCTGTTATTTAAAAAACACGTTAAATTAATTCTAGTAATATATGATGATGATTATCATTATTAATCTGAGAATGATAATATTTCTTATTAATTTTACTATTCATCTGGTACGTATTTTTGGTATCTTAATTTTTTTTTAGCTCTATAGTAGAAGTGTTTATGTCAATTCTTCCTAATCATCGATATAAAATTGTTGGATTTTCAGCAGAAATAAATTTAGCTTACCGTCAAAAATTACTTTCTTTAGGGATGTTACCTGGATCTTTTTTTAATGTTATTCGTATAGCGCCGTTTGGTGATCCTATTCAGATCGAAACTCGCCATATAAATTTAATTTTAAGAAAAAAAGATCTTGCTTTATTAAATTTATACGATGTTAGTAACTAAATGCTATAAAATGTTTTTATTATTACTAATAGCCTATTCCTTATTATTTATTTGATACGAAGACTATGAAATCATTAACTATTGGCCTTGTTGGCAACCCTAACGCCGGTAAAACGACACTCTTTAATCAATTAACAGGTGCACGCCAACGTGTTGGGAATTGGGCTGGTGTCACTGTTGAGCAAAAGGTTGGTCGCTTTGTAACCTCGAAGTATAATATTGAATTAGTTGATCTGCCTGGTACCTATTCATTGACCACTATTTCAGAAGAGACATCAATTGATGAGCAAATTGCCTGTCATTTCATTCTGAATGGCGAAGCAGATATCTTAATCAATGTTATTGATGCTGCTAATCTCGAACGTAACCTTTATCTGACATTACAAGTTATTGAATTGTCTATACCTTCTATTATTGCACTTAATATGTTAGATATTACCGAAAACAAAAATATTTATATTAATATTGATGAACTTCAAACACGCCTAGGTTGCCCGGTTATTCCTATAGTCTCAACTAGCGCAAAAGGTATTAGTAAATTAAAACAAGCGATTGATGAACACAGCAATAATCTTATTTCAAGTATCATCAATTATCCAGACATTTTGCTCACTGAAATAAAAAATTTAACTCAAATTATCGACAATAAAAAATTTAATTATCAAGAGCGCCGTTGGCTAGCACTACAAATGTTAGAGGGGGATATATATACCATTGAACGTACAGCTATTCCTATTAATAAATTAGATAAAATTAAAGCTAATTTACAATCTCAACAACAAGAAGAGCCTGAACTTATCATCGCTAATGCACGATATCAAATTATTGCAACCATTTGCGAGGTAGTCATTAATACTAAAACAGCAAAACTAAATAATTTAACACAATTTCTTGATAACATACTACTTAATCGCTGGTTTGGTATACCTATATTTCTTTTTATCATGTATTTAATGTTCATACTTGCTATAAATATTGGTGGTGCATTACAACCTCTCTTTGAAGGTAGCTCAGAAGCTATTTTCATCCATGGAATTCAATGGGTTGGCTATACTTTTAACTGGCTAGAATGGTTAACGGTTTTTCTTGCTCAAGGAGTAGGTGGTGGTATTAATACTGTATTCCCATTAGTTCCACAAATTGCTTTAATGTATTTATTCCTTTCTGTATTGGAAGATTCAGGTTATATGGCACGTGCAGCATTTGTCATGGATAAACTGATGCAAGCACTAGGTTTGCCTGGCAAATCTTTTGTTCCTTTAATTGTTGGTTTTGGCTGTAATGTGCCTGCTATTATGGGAGCGCGGACATTAGATACCCCTCGTGAACGATTAATTACTGTTTTAATGGCGCCTTTTATGTCTTGTGGTGCAAGACTAGCTATCTTTGCTGTATTTGCAGCCGCTTTTTTTGGAAAAAATAGCGCAAGTATTATTTTTTCTCTTTATTTATTAGGTATAATAATTGCTATTCTAACCGGGTTATTATTGAAATACACTATTGCACGTGGCTCATCCTCTCCATTCATCATGGAGTTACCGATTTACCATGTACCACATTTAAAAACATTACTATTACAGACTTGGCAAAGATTGAAAGGTTTTGTATTAAGAGCTGGAAAAGTTATTATTATTGCTAGTATGATTATTGGGGCACTTAATAGTTTTTCTTTGTCTGGTAAAGTTGTTGATAATATTAATTACTCAGCATTAGCATCAGTAAGTAAAACAATTACCCCGTTATTGAAACCTATCGGTATTAATGATAATAATTGGGAAGCAACAGTTGGACTTATTACTGGGGCATTAGCTAAAGAAATAGTTATTGGCACACTAAATACTCTGTATACAGCTAAAAATATTACTCAAGCACCTTTTAATTCCGATCAATTTAATTTGATAGATGAATTAGAGGATGCAATTAATGAAACCTTGCATAACTTAAAAGAGATATTCAGTTTATCTGTTTTATCTAATCCAATTGAAGCTAGTAAAGGTGATTGTAATATGGATAGCGGCAAAATGGGCGCCATGGCGGAACGATTTGGATCGAATGTATCAGCCTATAGCTATCTAATCTTTGTTCTACTTTATGTTCCTTGCATTTCTGTATTAGGTGCTATTGCACGTGAAAGTAATAGAAATTGGATGATATTTTCTATTCTATGGGGTTTTAATGTTGCTTATTCGGTTTCTGCTTTATTTTATCAAATAGCCACTTTCTCACAACATTCAGAATATAGCGCATGTGTTATTGGGATGATCGTCGTGTTTAATCTACTGGTAATTATATTGTTACGCCATTCAGGTAACCGCATAACACTAAAACTTCATCATAACATTCATAAGTGTAACCACAGCTAAAGTTGTCCTATGTCACTATAACTTAATGAAATTATTAGTTTATTGTAACTTAAAGATATGGTTTTGCTCTATCCTAGAATGGATGTTTAGCAAATTAGTTAAAAATTCTCTGTTTCATTACATATGTCCTATGATTAAAACTATTTAAGATAAATTAAATTAGCTGCCATAGGAAAATTAGAACAAATTAATCTTTAATCTTCTTTAAAAAGATTAAAAATGTAAACAATGACTAGAAATAAAAAGTGCAACTTAAAATTTTATGAAATATAGTAAGAGCAAGTACACAAATACCTACGCTGCTTCGTGGAAATTTATGATCTGAATACTAGTTTTATACTCTACGAGATTTTAATTTTTTTATAAATTTATATAGATTTCTTGAAATAATTTTTCTATAAACTCTAAACCGAGTACATCAAGAAAACAACACGAGACTTTACCTGTTACACCTGCTTACTTATCCAAAGTAATTTATGATCTCTTTGCTCTAAAAGGAAGAGATGACAGCCCAACTAAATTTTTTATGACAGATAAAAATAGCTATATATCAATGCGTACGACTACTAGTTAGTTCGCAATTTTTTTTCGATACAGTATTATCCCTTCATTTAATCACGATTATCCGTTAGAGTTTAGAAAAACTTCCTTATAGAAGCCACAAGACGATTATGACTTGATATAACTGTATTGATGTGTGGAGAGTGGGAATAATGATTAAAAGTATGCTTGCTGATAAATTCATAACTTATTTATATAGATGGAACTATGGATAATCACAACTCCTGTCTAATTAAACTGCTTTGTACAATTAATGATATATGTGATAAATTTCTTGAAAAATATTATAAGAGTTTCAGCTCTCATGGACAAGTCTATCTGACTTGCAAATGTTTGCATGCGGCACTGTTTTAGATTGGTATCCTGAGTTAATTGCCTTGCTTCTTCTGAATGTTCCTTGAGCTGTTTTTTCTAGAAAAGTTGCAACTGAAAATCCTGTAGTTGATGCAACTTCAGAGCTATCGAGCAGCAGCTAGAGCAGGTTCATATTTTACCAGAGTCCAACACTGACAATAGATTATTTTTACTATGCCCCATTTTCTTTGATATTTATTCAACAATAACTTGCCTCTACTAAATGCTACGTTTCGTACCTAGGAAGAGAGAGCATACCAGCAGCTGTATGCCTGCAGTGATACGTGAACATGGTATCGAAATTGGTATTTTATATGTTTTGCACACTTACTGCCGATAACTCAATCAACATCTGGATCTTCATATTTCCATAATCCGTGGCGGTCTAGATATTAGACATGTTCTATATGGAGTTAGCTGTTTTTCAAAAAAGAGCGAACGAAGGAATTTAGTAAGCCGTTATTATCCCGTTACTGCAAGTCATAGCTATGACTTAATAAATCCAAGTGCTCTTTTTTGGTCTGCATAAAATACTTCGCGTCAGTGAAAAGTGTGTATCGTTACATGATGTATATAGTATGGATATTACTGGAGAAAAAAAGTTCGCTTTGCTAAAAAATGAAAATAGTGGTATCTGTGGTTATATAGCGTGAAATACATATACATTATTTTAAATCTATTCCGGGTATCTGCGTTAAAATTGTGGCATTACCAAGGACTTGGAGTGATAATCCATCATTATTATTAGCATCAGACTAAGCAGTACAGATAGAAGATCCTAACACAGGAAGAAATAATTAGACGCTATATATTAGATATATTTTACCTAGACATGTTAAAATGATGAGTTACTATACTTTTTTGTCGAATTATAAACAAGGCATACTATTAGAGTAATGTATGTATAAAGTGCCATTGTGGAGATGATAGCTTACAAAAAAAACTGGAAAAACAAAATATTGCAGTCCTGATAAAAGAATTCTTACGCATAAATCTGTACAGAATGCATTCTGTGTGGCAAAAAACTACTTTTTATCGATGCTAATGTTGGTAAACATGCAAATGAATTCTTCTTTATAAAGAATGCATAAACTTGGAAAAACTAGGCTTATTAAGCTATACCTATGGTTTAATGTCTCTAAAGTTAGAGGATTAGGTCAAAGAACACATATTTCAATGAAATTTGAAGTTATTTAAGATTATAAAATTTATTCTCTCTACTTTTTAGTAGTAGCAATCAATGGAGGAATAGTTTTTTCTCTTCTATTAAAGAGAAGAGGTGATTTAATTCCTTAACCATCAAATTACTTTTTTCTAATTATTTAGCATGTTAAGTGATAAATTTTAAAAAATTATCACTTAACATGCTAAATAATTTTTTAATTTTATTAGGAACTTCACATATTTATTTTCATAATTGCCAAAAAAAATCGATTAACGATTGATATTCTGATCAGAGTCAGAAATATAAACTCTGCATGGTCGGCATCTTTTATTAACGCAGAATACTAATTCAGTAACTATTTATCTAGAATTAGCGCTATTTTTGAGTATTAACATATCAAGGCACCATAGATGCGCAAAAAAGATTTATTTAATCTTAATTAATAAAGATTGATGTAGATCAGTTGTTCGCAAAATTTCTAAACTTACCTTTAACACGGAAACTGAATGCTAATATATGTTCTAGGATTACTCATTTTTATAATCATATACCGCCATTAGATGTTTTTGTACACAATATTTACAATATAAAAACGTTCTATAATTTAAATAAAAATTAGCCTGCAAATGTTGTTAAAAACCTATAATTATTTTAAGGTAATAGCTACCAAAGTAGCTTATTGTCCAAAACAGGACAAGGAAGCTAGTTTTATTAAACGGCTATGTTGAATGTTAGCAAAGGTTGTTGATACAGATTGAATCTCTTATACTGTATAAAGGATTTTACTGTATAAAGGATTTTTTGAATAAAAATTATCATAAAACAGCAAAAAGTTATACAGATCAAAGAGAGTATTTTCTTACTCTCTATGCCAACATAGAGCCGGATTTTATTAATTAGCTTGGTAATAATTTGTCAAATGATGTCGATTCATAACGTTGAAGCAAGTTATTTCACTTTATCCTGCTGATATTGTAGGAGTAAAAATGTCATCTGTGCTGGTTTGGGATATTCATTAGAATTATAGAGATATTCTTTGCAAGATTACTGATTCCATGAAAACATTTAATAATCTATTAGTAGAAGAGATTAGGAAATCTGTTGTATGGTGGTCAGTGATTGGCTACATTCTACTCTAATGTTTCGTAAATATGTTCTTCATCTTTAAATTTCACGTTGTTTACTACAAGAAATGGGGAGTGGTGAATAGCATCTTGGTAAAGCAGACAAAAATCTTCTTATTTTAGCTTATTCCAGTTTTTCTGAGCAGACTGTATAGCAGCTTAAATAACATTGAAAAGGTTATTTTTCTTAAACTACATTTTTTGTGCGTTGTCTTAGTGGTTTTATGTCGTAATATCCAATTCAATTTAATTCATTGTTCTTATTGATGCAAAGTTGTGTACTAATAGTCTAAGTCGTAGATAATGTCAGCAGTTCTTCTTGATCTTTATCCAGCGGCTTCATCGTTGGATGATGCTGCCCTAAAAACCTTGCCAACAAAACATCAATGGCTTTATTAGCGGCATAGTGGCCTCTCTGCTAGATAGACATCCGTAGATCAGGCTTAACTTTTAGTTTCGTTCCAATTGATATGTAGAGCGCCAATACATTAGCTGTTTTATGTGCAAAACAGCGTTGGTGCTGCATGTCAGTAAATATCTTTGCGTAATTGCATTCCAAAAACCTATGGAAACTGGCTTTCTTAGCAAGCCTTGGATATACAGTTAAGCTATGCGTGCGCAATGCATTTAGAAGTTCGCTATTGTTAATTATTGACTTTTAATAAGTATCTTTGAGCACAACAATCTCCTATTTAGGCCGGTCATGCTCAGTGAAAAACCGATAATATAAGCAGTTAAAGTAGGATTGTCCTGATTGACAGGATGGTATATAGCATCAACTAAGAAATAAAGGTAATATAGCCAGTCCATAAAATCACTCGCGACAGGCACATAGCCCCAAATGTGCTTTTTAATTTATTGTTGTTTCAGTCTGCTAATTGTACTGAAGAGAGAGTATCTGCTTTTTCAGCAAGCAAGTGCCACCATAGCTTAGTGAAAATAATTGCTAGATATGCTTCTTAGCTCTACACTAGGTATACTAGTAAGTCTTTTGTGTTTTTTTACACGAGTTAAATAATGCGTGGTAATGAACTGTTGAAGTATATTCCGTTGTTAATGCGCGATCCACCATGACATTATGCATTTTAATCTCAATATCGTCAATATCAGTATGTATTACTTGGCTGTGGTTAAGTAACTGTACTGAAGACGATAGGTGTATAACTCATCGTGGTCGGTAAAGGAGCATTCAGTATCTTATCTCAGTATGGTTTCGAGCTCAGCCTCAACGACTGGTAGCTACTATCGTCTGTATGGCAGCATTACTGATAAGTTCATGAATTGATTAGATGTAATATTTGTTTTTTTATATACCTATCTGGTAGACTTTTTCATGACATATCATTTCTCTATTGTTTAAATCATTAACGAAATTAATTAGCAGGATACCAGAGCATCTCCGAAAGCCAATATATCAAAAATAAGTATAACTCTCTTATTAGAATAGACCTCGAGGGAAACTACATCATAAGGATAAATAATTTTGTTATCTGCGAACTGTATGTTGGATAGGTTAACTTTACGATAGTTAGCAAAACAAACAGGCATTGATTTGAAAACAGCGTTTAGATGGCATCACTGTTTTTTTGCTTTAGCGGTAATAGCTAATATAAATGCAGAACTGGTTATTATTGAAGTCGACTAAATATTTTTCCATGAAGGTTTTAAATGGAAGGATTATTTAAACATAAAAAAAAACTTAAAAGATGCAGGAAAACAGGAGAGAAGAGATAAAAGGAAAGAACGAAGCGATGTGCTGTCTTAATGCTGCGAGATCGTCAGTGGATCGTCATATGAGCAATGAGATTCTTAAAGAGTTTAATATAGAGTGTGTTAAGAGTTTTCTTGAGCCGATCATCGATAAAGAATACGTTCTTTTCTAAATGTGGCTAAATAATACAAAACCTTTTCCAGTAAGTATGAAATTAGTCGTTATAGTCCAAATAAGATTGGATAATCAGAGATTATTGATAAGAAATTCCGCATTCAAAATATAAACAATTATATTAACCAATTAAAAGGATTTACTTAGTAAATTCCATGGCGTAGGCTTGTTTTATTGACCGAATTATCTGCTATAAAAATTATTTGAACCTAGAACAATTGAAATACATACTGGGGCTACAAATTGCTCTGCAAGCAAAGTAAAAACCTTTACAAATAAAAGCTATATGTTATTTTAACTTGATAGTTAAATGCAATGATATTGGTATAATTAATTCTCTTAACAACTAATGAGTTTGCTTAGGTTCGTTATATCAAATTACACCTCCTCTACCACTTGTTGCAGCAACATAAAATAAGAAAAGATTAGTAAGGTCATAGAGCTGGGTTATGTGTAAGTCAACCAGATGGAAATAAAAATATGAAGCATCGTGCAATAGTACAATATCTTTTTTCTTTACCAAACTAGTTGGCAAAGGCTGTCGTCGTAGTTTTTTTATCTATATCAGTCTAAAAAAGACATTATTATTTTAAGAATTTCTGTTGGTATTCTATCATATAGTATATGATACTGCTATCAAGCAGGAAAATACTGCTTCCATGGCGTTTATCACTACTGTTTAAAACGGTTGCCTTTATCTAAATAAACTATCTTTTTATTTATTATTGTTGTGCTTTATACATCAGATAATTCACTATTGATTGCAAGTGCTGCTTATAAACTTCCACCATATTAGTACAATGTTGTCAACATTACTTTTTTTATACAACAATTAAGTAAGCTAATACAGAGCATATAAATTTGAAAAAATAACCAAAATTGATTTTTAGCCTTGCAGGTTAGTTCTAGTTTATTATGAACAATGAGGATATTGTCACAACGTTAGTGAAAAGCAGATATCATAATAGCGATATTAATTTCATTATGCTAACTATATTAGAAACGTGGATTTAATTAATATAGTTTAATAGCAACTTAATTAGTTTATTTGTTATTAGGGTATCAATTTCAAATTGATTTAATTATTTTTGCATTCCTGCTATTTTATCAGAAACTAAACTTTATGATAAAAAATGCGTTAAAAAATCTTAATAAGGTTTTTAGGATAAAAAAGCGTTTAAAGATCTGCTATATTTGCCTACTTAATGATCTCATTATAAGATAAACAAGAACGAATTAACTTGATAAATTATTGATTAGTATTTGAGCAAATTTATTTAAAAGCTGGTGGGCAATATGCAGAATCTTGTAAAAAATAAGGAAAAGATCGTAGTATAACCATACTAAAATAATAAACTTGAGTATCAACTATGATTAACATTACTGAAGCAGCACAAGCTCATTTTTCTAAACTATTGACAAATCAAGAACCTAATACACAAATTCGTATATTTGTAATTAATCCAGGAACACTTTCTGCGGAATGTGGAGTCTCTTATTGCCCTCCTGATGCTATTGAAGAGACTGATATTGAACTTAAATTTGATAAATTTTTAGCTTTTGTTGATGAAATTAGCGCACCTTTTCTTGAAGATGCTGAAATCGATTTCCTAACGGATCAATTGGGCTCTCAACTTACTCTAAAAGCCCCTAATGCAAAAATACGAAAAGTTGCCGATGATGCTCCATTATTTGAACGAGTTGAATATGTGATTCAATCACAAATTAACTCACAGTTAGCAGTCCATGGAGGACTGGTTTCATTGCTGGAAATCACTAATGATAAATATGCAATTCTACAATTCGGTGGAGGATGTAATGGCTGTTCAATGGTCGATCTTACATTAAAAGAAGGCATTGAAAAACAGTTGGTAAATATGTTTCTGGGTGAATTAAAAGGCGTGAAAGATTTAACAGAACATCAGCGTGGTAGTCACTCTTATTATTAAAATAATTACTTATTTTTTCTAATGATGGATAGTCATTTAAATGATGGATACTCTTTAAAAGTATAAAAAGCATATTATTTTTCAAGTAATATAATAATATAATGCAGATTACTATGGATAATTTCTAATTAATTTCAGTTGAGCAAGGCTATAAATTTTAACAAACAGACGACTATATCATGGGTTAACATTCGTAACCTAGAAAGTTTTTATTCAGCGCATATTAAAGGTGCTTATTATCTTATGAATGAGACCTTAAATAATTTTATTAAATAAATAAAGTTTGATATACATACCGGTAATGGTATGGTGTTGGCATAGGCATAGCAGCTAAAGCACAGCACAATATTTAGGTAATACATGCTTCGGAAACAGGTTTATAGCATAAACAGCTTCCTAAGCATGATTGATATGATATCCCTACATTATAAATTCATTCTCTTAAGCAATATAAGAGATTATAATCTATTTAATTTTTATAGAAAATTCTAGATTAGCAAAAGCATTAGTAATTATGTATACCAGTTCTATGAAGATAGAATGGTTTTTTGAGTTATTAATAAATTTTATGTATTGCGGTGTGACAATCCTACACGTTCCATTTTTGATGCTTCCTAAATCTCTTCTTCATTTATTAAATTGGATGTTATTTAGCACAATGGTATCAGCAGGATAAAATCTCATTAAGCTTTGCATCCAGACCAACACTTATTTCAGGTTTTCTGAGCAGGACATAGCAAGTTCAAATAGCATTGAAAGAGTGTAGAAATTTTTCTTAAATTACAGTTCTTATAATGTTAGCTTTCGTAGCAGCATCAGTGTTGAAAAAGCCAATTCAATTGGATTTATCGTTCTTATTGATGCCAAGTGCTCTGATAGGAAGTTGTATAATGCCAACAGTTCTTTCCAATTTTTCTTTAGATTCTTCATAGCTGCAGGAGGATACTTTTCTGAAAACTTTCCCAACAAAACATCAATGGCTTTTTTATTAGGTATATCATGGCAGCTCTCTGCTAGATAGACTTTTTGTAGCTCAGCCTTAACTTTTTGTTTCATTCATTTTAGAATGCGGAATGCTATCATATTAACTGTTTTTGTGCCTAATAGCGGTGCTATTGTGTGGATGTTTAGGAATATCTTTGCCATTGCATTTTAAAAACCAAAAGCATCCGATTTATTATCTCTCTTGTAGCAAGCCTGAGAGGTACGGTTAAGCTACGTGTTTTCAAGGCATTAATAAGTTTATCTAACTTTGCTTCTGGCTATCGATAAATATCTTCGAGCGCAACTAGCTTCTTACATCCATGCTCAGTGACGCCTATAATAACTAGCCGATAAATGTGATCATCTTTCCTGATGAGTGAAAGTACTGTTTTTGGCATCAGCCAAGAACTAAATGTAGATGGTATTGCTTAAATTACGTAGGCAGGATTGCCTCTGGTCTTTAAGGAAGGCATTGTTGTTTTCATCTTCTGATGAAATACGTAGTGGCTAAAAATAGACATATGTACTTTTTATCTAGAAAAGTGCGCCTAAACCTTCATGAAAATCATTGATAGATATACATAGTAGAGGTAAACAACCAAATATATGGATAGCCAAGTCTTTGCCGCTTTTTGCACGCTTCAGATAAGTCAGTAGCAGGGAGCTATTAAAGCATATTTATGTTGCTGCTGCAATGATCCATGAGCTTAGGCACTTTAATTTCAATATTGCCAATAATTAGTCTTTTTGGATTCGCTATGGAAAACAACTGTTGTTGACAACTACATGACGCACTGTCGACAAGGGTATCTTTTAAACATATTGTAGCAGCATAGCTTCGAGCTTGAGCCTAAACGTTACGGTGGCTTATCAGTTGCCTGTGAGATTATGTTTAGTTTATACATGGATATAATAGGTAATATCTGGTTTCACAAATACCTATAATAGGGTAGACTTTTTTATGGGATATTTTTCTTTATTGTTGAGATTATTTACGAATCAATCAGCAGGGCACCATAAGATCTTCGAAGTTCTATACGCCAGAAATGGCGTATAACTCGGTTTTTTTAATAATTCATGTTTAATCTGAAATCAATCTTTCATAAATTGCAATGGAGTGTTACTTAATACTAATTGAGGGTAATTTCTGATTGTACTGACAAACATATTGATGCAGCTTGATCTTAAGCTTTTAACTAGAATTGAAATTATGACTTTGCAGCTAATCCTATATATACACCAATTAAATCTCTTGATAATACAAATTATTTTAAGTATAGCTCGGCGCTAGCCAAGTATGTGGTCTATACCAAGGTCTGTACATAAACTGGAGAATTCATATTCGCCTATGGCTGAATATTTTTTAAGACGAAAAAGGCGGTATATAAATTTTTTGCTATTGTCTCTAAGTATATCATTGATAACCAATATGGATATGCTCGGTTAAGATCAAGTAAGAAGCATCGAGCCATTTGACTACGCCTTAGTTTGCCTTATAAAAATGGATAAAAATTCATCGATTAGTGCAATTTATGCCTATGAAAAATAATTTCATGAAGTTTTATTTGGCATTTTTTTGAAAAATATTTCATATCTAGCCGAAATAATCAGGATCGCAGCTTTTAAACCTTTTATGCTTCGCCTCCATCTCCTGTGCTTTTCTTGCCTTTATTTCACTCAAATTTTTACTCACACACCGCGCCTGTATAAACAGAGATCTAAGCTTGATTGAGATGCAACCTGGTTCAGAAATTTGAGTATGACTTCTCAGCAGATCATCCAAAGTAAGAAAAGGTTTTTCGTAGAAAAATAATTACCAACAGCACATAAGAGGGAAATGGCGTCGTCTGCAAACAATGACGAGTATAGTTGTGGATCATCATGGTATGTTGGCAAAGGTTGTTGGTAGAAATCCATTCTACTGTATGAAGAATTTTCATTATAAAGGCGCCATAAAAAA
The DNA here is from genome assembly GCA_046530935.1 of Arsenophonus sp. Classification (GTDB taxonomy): domain Bacteria; phylum Pseudomonadota; class Gammaproteobacteria; order Enterobacterales; family Enterobacteriaceae; genus Arsenophonus. Next base: position 26,911 of record JBHEQW010000016.1, on the reverse strand, counting down.
GAAGACAGTCATAAAGATCAAAGAGATTTTTCCTACCTTCTTACCAATATAAAGCTGCATTTCATTAGTTAGCTCAGCAACCATCTCTTAGATAATGTTGATTTATGCATTGAAGAAGCTTATTTCACTTTAGCATCCAACCATATTTGTTAAAGTAACCATGTTATCTTTATCAGCTTGTGTGGAAACTTATTAAGTAGTGGGTTACAGCGATATCATTGCAAAATCTTAGGTTGTATGAAAAAAATTAAGAATTTTAATGGGGCTCCTTTGGCGGAACTACATAAGAAAGGATAAATGATTTAGTTATCTTCGATGTATTTCTTGAACAACTTAACTTTACTAGAGTCAGCGGAACAAACATGTATTAAGTTGAAACCGGTGTTTAGATGGTTAATACTGCTTCCTTGTTTTGTCGGCAACAGCCAAATTAAATGCATTAAGTTGTATTGTTGAAGTTGACGAAATATTTTTCTAAAAATCCTTTAAATAGAAGCATTATATCCTATCTATTATATAGCAAAGATAGAAAACATAAAAGAGGAAGACATAAAAGAAAAAACAAATCGCGGCCTTTAATCGCTTGAGATGGATGTCATTTAATTGATAAGAATTTTGAAAAATTTAATATAGAGTGTGTTAGCTGATTCTCTCTTAAGCCGATCATAGATGAAGAGTCCATGCTTTTCTCAGATAAAGCTAAACTGTACGAACCTTTGCTAATAAGCATAAAATTAGTCACCATTACTTAATAAGGTTGGATAATTAAAGAGTTATTGGTAAGTAATTCTAGATTCAAAATATAAATATTTATGTCAGCATATTAAAAAAATACGCTGAGTATTTTCAATTGTACATGGTTGTTTTATTTAGCGAATTATCTGTCCTGAAGAAAGATTGTTCGGAAGCGCAATAATTAAAATACAGAGCAGAAGTGGCTACAAATTGCTCTGCTAGCAAAGTAATAACCTTTTGTAATATCAATATACTCTATTCATCAACATCATCTTGTTTTACCATTTAGAAATAGTAAGTTTGGATATACAATAACGCTTAGCTAAAATAGGTGCAGGCAACTCCTCTTGCTGACATTAGTAGTAGCTATGATTTAGGTATTGTAATTGCCTGACTATGCACAATTATCATTATGATATTTTGCCATTAACTTATGTTCCTGAGTAACCATATTGTCATGAATAGGTGGTATGCGAAGAGTGTCCATCCATATAATAGACCAAGACAAAATAATAATTATAAGGCAGTGGAATTATGTGTTAGTATACTGACTTTAATTATTAATCCATTATTAACGGCCAGCCACCTAATTTCTTCCATTTATTGATGATTTCACAAAATAGTAATGCTGTTCTATCTGTGTCATAAAGTGCGCTATGCGCCTGTTTGGCGTCAAATGGGATCCCCGCGATATAACAAGCTTTAGCTAAAATTGTTTGACCAAAAGCCAGCCCGCTAAGTGTTGCAGTATCGAAAGTTGCAAAAGGGTGGAATGGATTACGTTTTAGATTTGCACGCTGAGCGGCTGCCATAATAAAACTATGATCAAAATTGGCATTATGGGCAACAATAATTGCCAGATTGCAATCATTATGTTTAATGCCCTTTCTAACCATCTTAAAAATTTCATGTAAGGCGGTATATTCATTGACAGCATTACGCAAAGGATTAGTTGGGTCGATACCAGTGAAAGTAAGTGCAGTTGCTTCTATATTTGCTCCCTCAAAAGGTGAGACATGGAAATGGAGTTTTTCATCAATCTCTAACCAACCTTCTTGATCCATTTTTAGCGTCATAGCTGCAACTTCTAATAGCGCATCTTGTTGTGCATTAAAACCACCAGTTTCTAGATCGATAACGACAGGATAATAACCACGGAAACGCTTTGACAACGTGTTAACACTATTTTTTTTATTAAACATTTGCTTAAGATTTTATATACTTGATAATAAAAATATTATGCCAAATTTTGAGTTAAATGCATTAACTTGCCTTAAGTATAGAAAATATATTTATAGATCCTAAATCAATAAGGTAAAGTTTCAGTTACCTAAAGTATTACTACTATTTTGATTTTTAATCACTTCAATTTTGTAGTTTTGTAGTTATTAAGATCTTTTATGAATGCAATAATTGTTAAGGCTGATTTAACTGATCATGCTGTGCTCCACCACACTAACCTTACAGCATACTTGTCCGCCATATGCTAATACATGTATCTGCAAGGTTTCAACGATTAATACAATGTGAGAAAAGCCGGTGACAATCTGGTAATGCTAAACAGCATAATTATATGTTAATTTGATTACGGCAGCTTTACTTTCATTATCATACTCAACTAAGGCAAGTCAGTATTTTTATGCAGGATTTTTGCTTGTAAATAAAATAGACGCATACATAATATTTCAGTATAAAATGAATTGATGTTTTAGGATTAGCAACATCATAATATGGCATGATATAACAAAATATAAGCCTCTTTTTTAAGTTTAAAAACAATGCATGGCTAATATTAATATAGCATGAATTTTACTATTATTTAAATTTATATAGTTAGTTGATTAATTAATATATACAATATAATTGATTATGTTGCTGTACTGTTAAATAGTGACTTTTAAAAAAGTCATTAAGTTGACTTATAATAGCTATTTAATTATAATTAATTGTGATGTTGTTATAGGTTATTTTTATAAAAATATTATAAATCAAACAATTTTTTTGTTTACAAATAATGCATTACTAATGCACTATAATTATAGTTTTATCACTAATGATAAGTGTATTAATTTAATATTTGGTTGTAATTTTTACTTTATAATTATTTGTTAACTTATTAAGTTGTTTTATTTGCTATTATTTATTTAATACATAAAAAGTTTTTATTGGTTTTTAAACTTTTGGATTTTTAAAAAATCAATATAGATTTAGTATTTGATTAAAGCTAAATAAATGATTTTAAGAATATTAAAACTAATAGTTTTTTGTTTTATATGTTAAATTACTATGTAATAATTGTATAACCAATTAAATTAACTCTATACTCTAATAGAGAAATATAAGTTCCTATATTAGGATAATCTATTTATAGTAATAGAAATAAATATACATTTCTGTTATATTAATTATCAAATTAATAATTAATAAATGTAGATGGTCTTCTTTTATTAAGAAGAGAACATTGAAATTAAAAACAGGAACTAATCTTGCGTGTTTAGTTCAAGTCTGACTGGTATTGATTGATCATCGTTTAAATCTATTAAAGATTAACAAAACTCATTGAGTAGTTGGTCCTGAAGAGTTATTACCAGATTTTGTAATATGAGTCTCATGGTACAATTTGATCTGATGCTTTATGAATCTGTTCTCCAGCTTTAAATTGAATGTTGTTTTCTACCAGGGTTATCAAGTCAAATTCCATTAGCTGGTTTCAGCTTTTGTGAGCAAACTGAGAAGTTTAAATAGCATTGAAAAAGTTGTTTTTTCCTAACTATAGTTCTTTACGCGTCAGAGATTTGTAGCCTTACTCTTAAAAAACAGATTTAAGAGGATTCATTGTTCTTATTGATGCCTACTGAACTGACGGTATAGTTGTAAAATGCCATTAGTTCTTCTCGATATTTCTCTATCTTCTTAATTATTGCAAGATGCTTTTTTAAAACCATTACTAATAAAACATTAATTGCTTTTTTATTAGCAGCATGGCACCTTTCTATGTTAGCTATACTTTCCGCAGATCAGCCTTAACTTTCGGTTGCATGTCTTTTTTGGAGTGAAGCTAACATATTAGATGTTTTGTATACCCAACAACGTTGGTGCTGCGTGTATGGAAATATTTTTGCCATTATATTCCAAAAAATCAAGAAAAATCGTCTACTGTAATAAGCCTTGGAGATACTGTTTAAGCTACGCGCGTAGGCCATTATAAGAAGTTTCGCCAAAGTTTACTTTTAATTCTCAATAAGCATTTATGCCAGCACAAAAATGCTATTTACATCCATGCTCGGTGAGAACTATAATGACTAGTAGGTAAAAAGGCGATTGTCCTATCATAGAACAGAACTGTCTATGCCTTCGATAAAGAAATAAATGTAGCACGTATCGCTTAAATTATGCATGGCACACAGCCCCATGCACTCTTTAAGATATTGTTGATATTATTATTTCAGTCTGCTGATGGGGATTGAAGATAAATCATGCGTTTTTTCACTAAGAAAAGCCCAGACCACCTTAAGGCCTTTATAAAAATCATTTCTAGATATAATAACTTTGTAGCTACAGCAACAGCCATAGTATCAATTTTTATGGGTTTTTGTACACTTTAGATAAGATCTGGTAACATTCTCTTGAAGGATATTCCCTTTCTGCTGTGGTCCATGTGACCTTAAGCACTTTAATTTCAACATCGCCAAATACCAGTCTGTATAGTTTACCCTGTCAAATAACAGTTATGGACGACAGCCATAAACACTAGTCGACAATGCGGCGTTCATCATGTTGTCGCGGCATGGCTTGAAACTTAGCGTCAACGGTAGTGACTACCGTACCTGGAACTATTTATTAAAGATGAGTTTATGCAATGGATCAGAGATAATATCTGGTTTCTCATATACCTGTATATGTAAGGTATACTTTTTCATGGCATAAAATCCACAATATGATTAAATTCATTTAATGAAATAAATATGTAGCTATCTCCAAAATTCAATATATTAGAAGTGATCATAACTTGTTTCGGATCATTATATAGACCATCTAGTTGGCTAGATATATAATTATTCCTTTTGGAAATCTGATTTCCAGTGTAACAATAATCATGAATACATAGATATCATAATATATTTATTATAAATAAACTAGATAATCAGATAAATATAAAAATTGATTTACTTTCTATAATCTATAGATAGTTTAGTAGACTAAACTTTACTAATTTTTTCTTAAAGAAATAAACTCAACTGAATTAAGTTGTTTTTAATTATAATATTTTAACTGTTATTTTTTTATTTTATTTCAATAAGGTTTTTCTTAAAGAAAAACCCATGACACTAAGTATACTGAATCACTGAAACGAAGTTATAGAGAAAATAATCCCATGATAAACATGAAAGCAGATCACTATATATGCCTTATATAAGGTGCTAGTCTAGATGGAGTTGATCTTATTTTAGCTGAGATTAATGATAAAAATGCAGTTCAGTTAGGTGCGATTTCCTTTTCCTTTCAAACTCAATTAAAAATTGAGTCTTGTCCATATATCAAGGTCAAGCTGTAACCTTAGCAACCATAGATGAAATTAATTATGAGCTCGACTCGTTTATATTCTGAATAGATCAATAACTTATTGAAACAGCAATTATTATCAGCCACTAATAATAGTACAATATGGTGTCATCGACAAACTAGGTTAGCGCTAACCTACTGGCCAACAGCTTTTTACTCTGCAATTTAGCGATAAGGCTAGAATTGTTACGTTAATCAAGATTACAGTAGTATGGGATTTCGTTGTAGAAATATAGAGTATTGTCTGTAAAATATGTTCACCTTTAGTTTCTATTTTTTATTAAAAAGTACTTAGAGTTATCATGATGAAAATCGTATTATTTTAAATATTTGAGAGATTGCTAATCTTACTACTTTATTTGGAAATTCAATAATTAAAAGCTATGATAGAGGATAGCAAGAAATATGCTATTGGATATCTTAGCTAATCAATATTTAAATAAACTTTATGATAAGGAATAGCCATTCGGTGCCTTAATGGCTACCAGGTAAATGTAGTCGCTTTTGACTGAGAATCATTGCTGATCCATATTTTAAACAGACGGCGTCAAAAAGGACTGTTAGTGTATATTTTAATTCTGCTTAGTTACAAAAATATTTGATATTCTATTTAAATTTATAGGCAAAGGATATACAGGTGACTTTAGAAGAATTAACCATTCGTTCAAAATCGTTGATCAGGTTTTATTTTATGAGAAGATAAATTCTTTATTTGTTTCTGATGGACTAGTTAAAAACACCTACCTTTTTGCAAGGTTAGGTGAATTTGTTAAGTAATATTGTAGTCGCATGTATTAACAGATAAATATATGGGTTAAGCGGTGATAATATAGAAGTTTTATCTTGATTAGTCATTCCTTATCTTATCTGTGGTGCTAGGAAATTTTACCATCTGTTACTGGTGCTAATTATGAAGCAGCACAAGGCACAACTTATATAGTTAATGCCTGTATAACATAATATTAAGACAGAGGCAAAAATGGCAGAAAAAATTCAATTGGATATTGCTAATTTAAGACGGGAATATACTCAAGGGGGTTTAAGGCGGAAGGATTTAAGCGATGAGCCATTAGTTTTGTTTGAGCGTTGGTTAAAACAGGCTTATGAAACAAAATTAGATGATCCAACAGCTATGTGTATTGCAACGGTAGATAGAAATGGACAAGCATATCAACGAATTGTATTACTAAAACATTATGATAAAAATGGTCTAGTATTTTACACTAATCTATCTAGTCGCAAGGCACAACATATGGCCTATAACAATAGGGTAAGTTTGCTATTTCCATGGTATAAGCTAGATCGTCAGGTTTGCTTCCAGGGTGAAGCAGAAAAACTCTCTCCACTTGAGGTAATAAAATATTTTAATAGTCGACCAAAAGATAATCAAATAGCGGCCTGGGTTTCACAGCAATCTGCAAAAATTTCAGCTAGAAGTTTATTAGAAAACAATTTTTTTAAATTAAAACAAGAATTTAAAAATAATAAAATTCCATTACCTACTTTTTGGGGCGGATATCGAATCAGATTTGATAGTGTTGAATTTTGGCAAGGTGGCACTAAACGATTACATGATCGATTTATGTATCAATGGAAACATGATCATTGGCAAATTGATCGCTTGGCACCATAAACAAAAGAAATCATTTTTAACTGGCACTTATTTTATCCCTATTTTGTCTATTGATCTGATTTAAAATATTTTTTAACAAAATGAAAAAATTGATGGAGTTATTGATGTTTAGCAAGAACATAATTGAACAATTCCAAGAGCGTGGGTTAATAGCTCAGATGACGAATGAAAAGGCATTAATAGAGAAACTATCCAAAGGACCAGTATCAGTTTATTGTGGATTTGATCCAACTGCTGATAGCTTGCAGTTAGGGCATTTGGTCCCTTTGTTATGTTTAAAGCGGTTTCAACAGATGGGACACCAACCAGTAGTTTTAATAGGTGGGGGAACAGGTTTAATTGGCGATCCTGCTTTTAAAGCTACTGAGCGTAAATTACATACTAATGAAACGGTGCAGAAATGGGTAGAAAAAATTTGTCAACAGCTTTCGGTATTTCTTGATTTTAATTGTGGTAAAAATAGCGCAAAGGTACTTAATAACTATGATTGGTTTGCTCAAATGAATCTTTTTACTTTCTTTCGCAATGTTGGCAAACACTTTTCAGTTAATAAAATGATTAATAAAGATGGAGTTAAAGAACGTTTTAAGCGCGATGATGCTGGCATTTCTTTTACTGAATTCTCCTATAATTTGCTCCAGTCTTATGACTTTGCTAACCTTTATAACCAACATAAAGTTGAATTACAAATAGGCGGTTCTGATCAATGGGGCAATATTACTTCAGGTATTGATCTCACTCGTCGTTTATATCAAAAACAAGTTTTCGGTTTAACGGTACCGCTAATTACTAAATCTGATGGAACTAAATTTGGCAAGATGGAAGCTGGGGCAGTTTGGTTAGACCCAAAAAAAACTACTCCATATAAGTTTTATCAATTTTTTGTTAATACTCCAGATGTAGATGTTTATCGTTTTCTTAAATTTTTTACTTTTATGTCAATTGAAGAAATTGATGCCTTGCAAGAAAATGATCAAAATAGTAGTAAAGCGCCACTAGCACAGTATGTCTTAGCAAGGAAAGTAACCCAATTAGTTCATGGTGATGAGTGCTTAGATACCGCTAAGCGGATCACAGAAAGCTTATTTTCCGATACAGTTATGGCTTTAACCGAAACAGATTTTGATCAGCTAGCACAAGATGGAATGCCGATGGTCAAGTTAAATTTAGGTGCAGATTTACAGCAGGCACTAGTCAAAGCAAAATTAGTTCCTTCCCGTGGGCAAGCTAGAACAATGATAAGCTCAAATGCAGTTTCGATTAATGGCGAAAAATGTATTGATCCTGAATATATTTTTACTGCAAAAGATCGCCTATTTGGTCGTTATTCGTTGATAAGGCGTAGCAAAAAACATTACTGCTTAATTAATTGGCAATAATGATGAGTGCGTAGCAGTATAAATTTAATCATCATAAGCTTTGTCTAACCTAGAGATTAGACTTATTGGTATTTATTAGATTAATTATTAATGTGTTAATTGCTATTTAGAGCAGTAATGATTTTTTTGTTATAACAACAAGTATTATTAAAAATAAAATGAGTGATATATGAAAAGTATTCTATCAATTTATTAGCAGGTGTTTCTAGCCATACGACTCTAAATAGAGTCACAGTTTTTTCTATGCAACGAATTGGAAATTATGTTTGGCTCCTTACTGGCGCTAAAATTTTTTTGATTATACAGCATACTAATAATGAAGATCTAGTTATTATTTGTGGTGGTGCCTTAATATTTAACAGATATAGTTAGCTGTATTTCTAAGATCTATTAATTAAAATATTGTCATGCACTTCTCTGAAGTGATGAAGTGTTGGATTAATTCTTCTGTGCAAGGTACAGTTATTGTTAATTTTATTAAATAGATAAAAAACTAATCATTTTTTTGCTATTCCTATCATTTAGTGATTAAGCAGATACTGAAATAATCTGTATTATTGCATCCGAGTTAGTTGAGTGTATAGCTTGCCTGAAGTTTATATTATGAAGCTTTACTTATCTGTGATAGATTCGCACCTAATCTATATTAGGAATTGTAAAGATTGATTAGTGCTAATGTTGAATAAGTGTTATTTAGTGGCAAGGAATTATGTCAAAAAAAGCTCCTTTACACAGTTTTGGATAAATATCTTTAGCCTTTCCAATTTCCATCATACTAACTTTTTTAAAATTCTATTAAAGATTAAGCATATTCCTAGCATATTAGTCGGGCACTGATTTATTAGGTAAACAACAACTAGTAGGAATAGTTGCGCGATTTCATCATCGGTTTAATGCTTATTGATTTATTAAACTATAAATTGTTATCTGGTATATTAGATCATGTAGCCGTAGTGGTTTATGAAGTGGTGTTAAAGACAAAAGCCATGAAAAATATGAATTATAACTAATTCCTACAATACCAGTTGATAGCAAATCTTGCTAATTACTTCAAAGAGGATAAAGCTTGATTAACAATTTTATTCCAGAAGATTTCTCTTCAAGCTAAATAAAACATTTTAAGAGCAATAAACAAAACTAATATCAGAATAAACCTTCAGTTGTTAATGGCTATCATTCTGTACAGTTTTATGTTCTGTAATTTTTTTTAATATACTAATTTTAAATCTTGATATTGTTTTAAGGCCAATAATAATTACTGTAGCCCAATAATAGATAATAAACAGATAAACATCTGCAATAGTAAAATATTCAGCGTTAAATTTACTATTAATAACTTTACGCTTAATTGTCACTTCCATAAAGATAGTATGTTGTTTTTATTGAATAATGAAGGTTTAACCTTAAACTAATCTTTTATATACTATAAAAGAGTTTTACCACCAAATACTGATTTGGTGGACGATTTCAGATCGCATAGGCAAACATATCAATGTTAAGTAATCTTAAGATTAAGCTATGGTCATTTCTAGTTTATGGTTTCAGAGATGGTAGAGTATCCTACTGATTGATTTAGTGAATGGCTTCAACAACAGAGAGATGATATGCCATGAAAAAGTCTACATTACATACAGGCATCAACAAAACCAGATACCTAGCTGTGATTCCTTACATGAACTCATTCGTAATTGTGCCCAAGCAGCAATCTGATAGCCTCCAGTGGTTGATGTTGAACTCGAAGCCATGCTGAAAACTCCAGCCTTGTCGATGGATGTCATGCCATCAATCATGACGATTATTTATCATAGCTAACTATGCAGACTGCTATACTTGATCTTGATCTTGACGTGTCTAACGATCAAGGATCGCAGAAGCAACGCTTTTTAGTATAACGAAACAACTAATATGCTAGCTTCACTCCCTAAATGCATGCAAGCGAAAGTTAAGGCTGACCTGGTGGAGATCTTAACATAGCAAGAGAGGCCACGATGTCACTAATAAAAGCCATTGATGTTTTGTTGCAATGGTTTCAGTGAAATATCAGCCTTAAAGTGCGATGATAACATTGTAGAAATATCGAGAATAACTGCTGGTATTCTAAGTACTTCCCATCAGAGCGTTCTTTGCGTCAAGAAGAATGATAAATCCGATTGAATCGACTTTTATGTCAGTAAGGCTACGAAGCCCTCGCATAAAAAACTCCAGTTTAAGAAAAACAATCATTTCAATGCTATTTAAGTTGCTTGCATCTGCTCAGAAAGGTTGGAACTTCCTAAGTTGAGTTAACCTTGATGACCTTGGTGCTAAACAATGTCTAATTTAAGGATAAAGAATAGATTAATAAAGCATTATACTAAAACGTATAGCTCTGATTCTCCATACGCTAGATTTGTTAACAACTCTAAGCTCTTGATAAGAACTGAACCTATCTTGCTTTGCAACGAATCTTCTATTAGATTATTAAATCGCTCGGCAATACAATTCATTTGTGTAATACATCAGCTGGCTAAGTTGGTGTTCTATACCAAGTTCTATATATAACAGGTAAAATTCCTGTTTTCTGGCGGATGAACCTTTTTGCAGATAAAAAAGAAGTTTTTAAATTCTTTGCTATTGTTGTAAGTATAATAAGATGTGGGTAGCTATTGTAGATGCTAGGTTAAGATCAGGTAAGAAGCGTCGAGCATTGGCTGCAGTCTTTTCATTGTAAAGACTGATAAAAACACATCGATTTGTGTGATCTATATACCTACGAAAAGATAACTTCATGAAGTTTTGTTTAGTATTTGCAGAAAATATTTTATTTCTATGCGCAGATATAACTAGTCTCGTATGTTTCAACCATTTTATGCTTCGTCGGTTTTTGTGGTATTTTTTTTCTTATTTCACGCAAATTTTTCACTACCTGCCTGTATAAATAGCAATTTAGGCTAGATTGATATACAACATAGTTCAATAATTCGAGTATAACTCGACCATTAGATCGTCGAGAGAGAGAAAAAGTTTTTTGCATAAAACGACTAATGACTACGGCTTTCTCAGCTGGTAACAGCATCAATAATAAACGATGAGGAATATGTATGTAATCATAAAGCTTTATGTATGCAAATGTTGTTGCTTTTCTCGCATAGCAATTTATAGGCACACTTCTTGTCTGTATTTTAATTGTTGTAATTTTAAATAATACTTTCTCTAGGCTAAATAATTTAGTAAATAAAATAACCTTACAGTAGGAATCTACTCAGGTATCCTTATTAAACTGTTGATATAACTCTATTCAGATTTTTAATAAAGATTAACATACTCTGCATTAATCTCTTTAAAATCATCGCGCACGTGATCTTGTTAAGCTTAAGCAATTAAGATAGTAATTTATTTTTTCTTTTATTCCATGTGATCCAAGCTGTTTTCTAGATTTCTTATATGGAAAGTAAACGCTTCCATTTAAAAAATTCTAAGAAAAATATTTCATAGACTTTACAAATAACCAGTTACTGAATTTATGTTGGGTGTCGCTGCTGAATAAAAGAACCAGTGATGCTATTTAAACGCTATTTTAAATCAATGCCTCTTTCTTTTAGTGATTCCAGTAAAGTTAAGCCATTCAATATATATCGTAGATAACTAAATCATTTATTCATTCTGATATAGCCACGCTAGATGACTTCTGATAACATTGTAAATGTTTTTCTGCAATCTGAAATTTTATAATGATATTGCTGTAATTCTAATGAATTACTACAGCAGATAGCATGTTTAGCATGATAATAAACTAATATTGGCTGGATAAAGTATTATTAGTTGCCTCAATCAATCAACATCATTCCATAGATTGTCGCCTAGCGAAGTAATGAAATGAAGTTTTATGTTTGCAGGTACTTAAGGAGTCTCTTTAATATGTATGACTTTTTGCTTTTTCATACCAACTTATCTAACAAAAATGCTTCATATTAATAGAATAAATTGCTACCAAACAATCTTGTCTTAAAATAGCCATTGTTAACAACAATGCTTTAAATTTTGCGCGCATAATAAACACACATCGGGCTAGCTGGATTATGTAGATGGTATATTGATCGCAGCGAATAAAAATATAGTTTTTAACGCTGTACTGGATCGTTCGTTGTAGTCATAATAGACAGGTTTTAAAAAGTATTAAAACTTGCTTAATATTATAATTAAGCCGTAGTACTCTGCTGTTTTCTTTCATATAAGTATAATACTTGAGAAATATGCTAAATTATTTATGGGATTGAAATCATGTTCGATCAGATTCCAATAAACGGGCTGGTAACAATGATTGACGATAAAAAGGCCTGCAAACTAGATGCATTGTAATAGGACTTATAAAAAAACTAACCTGTATCGATAAAAACAGAAGCATATAAGCCATGACAAAGAGCAACCTTAATCAAACTTATCCATGTGGCTCAACAATTCCACACATGCGAGTTACAACTGAATAAATAGACTTATTTCGGCACCATGATTAAATTAGCGTCGGTAAAACTAGTTGCAAGAGATGATGGTGCCTCAGCTTATCATATGTTATGCTTAACTTTCAAAATAATCTTTTGATGTGCGCTCAAAGTCAGTTTTAGGCTGTGTTAAACTGCCTTAACCTTATTGATAAAAGTCTTGTCATCAGACAAGACTGCTCCATAGCTATTGGTTTTTTAGTTTAGTGAAAAGGCTGAACTAATGCTTAGATAAAGCTAACTACTGCGAAGGAAAATATGCTAAGCTGTTAGCGTTGTGGTACAACCTATCTTTGCTCAATTAGGATAACGTGCTATGGCCGTTAAGCTTCTAAAAATCCTCAAGCTCTTTGAGGCATCAACTCTGCATGCTAGCAGCTGCTTGCATCTCCATGGAATGGGATGCCAAACAAAAAGTTTGTACCTAGCGATTATCAGATTTATAATGGGTTAGATTGAAGTTGGTACTGACAGTTCAGAGATTATCGTCGCCACTTCGCAATACAATGCATCTGTTTATGGAGTAAGATATTGTATAATAACATTATTACTTAATTCACCTAATTAGATAAGTGATGAAGCAACACCAAACGGATTTGGTCTAGGCAGTTGTGGATATAATGGTTAATGAGAGTTGCAAAGCCATGGTTTCATCTTAGCATATTTGGCGTGGCTTTTAGTCTGTAAAGTGACTGTTTCAATGACGCGGTGTGTGCCAGCTAGCGTAACTATTATTTAGTTAAAAGTATTAGCATTGCTAAATGCTTTTCATGAGAATGAAATATTCAACATTTGTCAACAGGTATAGGTCACGCCGATTGAGATGCTTCGTAAGGAATATATATCGGAATATAGCTAGTTCAGATACAGATTTATAAAATGATTGTAATTCAATGTAAGCTCTATTTAAACCGTACTCCAACACGCCATCTTTAGCAACCAAACCACTATGAAGTTATCTAAATAAAATAATTGACTTTGTACGAGTGGCCTCATAGTAGAAAAGTAGAAAAATTATTAAAGGAGAATAATTTTCTTCCTTTTTACCTAATGTTAATCCTGTTTCCAGGATGCCATTGTATAAAGATATCGCTATACCACATTTGTATACCGTTTTATATAAAAAACTTCTTGCCGTTTCACCACAGGCAGAGACCTCTTGTGACGTTAGCTGCCTGACATACTAGTTTATATGATAGGATAGTGGAAGAGAGGAAGATGAATTATAGCCTTATCATAACAATATATCATCGGCGTATTCACCGTATTCAACGCTTATATCGGTGTCAACATTATCATCGCCGATATATTAAAAACTCCTACGTAATGTGAATGTGTCATGACGGTGTGGCGGAACATATATATCTCATGGTTTTGTAGTGATTCTAACAACAGTCAATGTGATGGGTGCTGCTATCAGATGGGTAGCATGTATGGCTTGTTGATTTTATTTACAATGTCGCTGCTTCTGGGCGCGGTTATGCACTTGACAATGCTAAATCGCCTCAATACCGGTTATATTCTAACAGCTTGTAATGAGTTTCCTTGTTGTGTCAAGGCTTGAATTAGCATCACGCTGTTCTGTCTGTTCAATCACAGCTTTGCCTACTAATACATATGCTGGCATGAACTGCCTAAACCTTGATGGAACGCCATCATAAACAAGCTATTAAAAACGGAGATGATGTTGTATTTGCTGACTTTATTATTACTCGCTACAGTTTGCTTGACTCCAGCAGGTGCTGACATAGCAACGCCATATACAATAGTTCTTTTATTAGTTGAATTTGAGAAAACAGTGACGCTTAAAAAATAATATAAACACTAAGAAAATAAAAAATACTGTCAAATAAGTTCCATAAAGGATTATTGTTGGTAATTGTTGAGTTTGTAAGCGCATGTATTTTTTCATATTGGCAAGCTGAATTTTTGTTGTTCCTGCAGTCAATAAAAGTCCTGACATTAACAAAAACTACTTATCCATCATCCAAGCCATCCTACAAACAGGTTATTTGTGTTATATCTAGGTTCATTACTACTCACTAATGATATCTTAATCTTTTTAGCTGGCTCTTAGATGCTTTTTTCAGAAACTGCTTGCCGTGATTAAACAGTGTAATACAGACAAGAGCACGGTTAACCAGCCAAAGCATTATCGACAAACGCAATAGCATCATGAATAAACGATAGAAACGATAACTCCACCAGATGGCTAACAAGTGACATACCTAAAAATCTATTAGCGCGTTATTGCGCGTTGTGATTATGCTCAGGTAGATACATTGTGGCTCTATGGTGCTGGTAGCTATTGATCCACTTAGGTAGAGCTTGCTGTATAGCCTGTTAGGCCAGAGGCAGGAAGATGCCAGTGTGGTTTAACGCACAAAAATAGTATATCGCTTCGGCAGTCTATGCCGTGAACACAAAGCTCTAGATCTCTGTTTTTGTAGATGATGCAACTAGCGATCCTTTGCCGAATGCGAGCAAGTTTATCACATTAACCGCGCCACGTCTGTTGACGGTAGAACCACTACTTGTGTATGCAATGATGTCAGTGAATACGGTACATAATGCCATGAGACTGAAAATTACCAAGTTGCAGAGGAATTTAAAAGATAGCTAGCATAGCTTACAGGCTATGTGATGCATCATCTGGAATTTCTGGCAGAAAAATCTTTTATCAGAGTGGGAGGATGATTAACTATATTTTGATAAAATATCAGTGCTGCTAATTAATGGTGCGTTTACTGAATAATTATTATTTTGAATAAACAAGTGAGTGTTATATGGCCGCCCTCGCTGCTCTATAGTCATAAGGTTTTGCGCAACCACATGAGTGTCTTCTACTAAGGCTTTGTCTGTCTGGAGAAAGAAGTGTTACAGCTTAATAGCTTTCCTGGTGGGAATCTTATAGCTCATTTGAGAGGATGCGGATATGACGTTGCCTAATGGGTCGCGTGCCCATACTCATACATATCGTGCAAAATTTGGATTTTTGGAGTGATAAAATCAGTCAAAAAAGAAAATATTATACACTTTCTAGCCAGTAAGGTTAATTTTTATCGATGAATATTTCTCAACTCCTGTTTGAACTAGTGCAAAAAAAACACCTTACTCAGTTATAGATTGGGTAAGAGATTAAGCTGTTTATTGACTTTGCCGTGGTATGCATGTCGATCAACATCTATCCAGTTCAGAGGTTAACCGGCTAGTGATACAAAACGAGTGAGTAGCAATGGATTTTCTCTAGCTGCGTCTGAGCAGAAAGACCACCATCATTACCGGCGAGTTATGTAAGAAATCAACCAGAGAAACTTCGTGGATGATTATGAAAATGGTGCGATCTTTATTATTTTATAGTCTGTACAAGCAGTAGATTTGAATGTTGGATAACAACGAAATTGTTGTTGATTTTATTAAAGAAGCCATATGCTCAGTGTTTTAAGCACACAGTAGAGATGAGCCACAGATACGATAGATGGAACATTTTTCATATTTTATCTAGGAACTGGCTAATGCCAGCAGTGAAGCATTTCGTGGGCAGGAAGTTTGGATGAGACTTACCATATATAGAGCCAAATCCTAAGCAATATTTTGCTGAGTAATGATTAATACCTAACTATATTCAGGATAAATTATGAGCAAGAAACGAATGTACAATTATCAAATGTTGCTTTTTGATATTTATGAGCATTGTTTTAGTGTAACTGTCTGAGACAGATGAGCAAATGCTAATTTAATGTCACCTGCTGCTTGATCGAGCACTTTGTGCGAGAGATTCATTTGTTAATACAAGCAAGAAAGCAAGTGAGAATTTTGTTAAAACAGGTGCAGCAATCTCATCTTGCACATACATGACAACGGAGGTCTTAGCTTCTAGGTTGGCCATCTAGACTGCTAGCCTTTGTTGATGTCTCTCAAATAGAACAACGCTAGCCTACAAGATGGTAAGTTATTTCATTGGGCTTGCATCGAAAAAAATTTTTAATAGAAGTGTCTGCTATTCTTTAATATTGCTTTTGGTAGATAATTTGGTTAATTTGATGAAAATTTGCTCTAAATTTCTTTAGAGACAAGAAAAGCTCTAAAGCATCTTCAGGAGAAGAATTTACCGTAGCACAAATTTTTAAAAGTCTGTTCAGTGTTATTTCAAAAACATTTGAAACAGGATCATGATTTTTCAGTTCTTCTAACTAATCTCCTGATGTAGGAATTGATTTAATGGAGATGCATTATTAAGAATATTAGTTCTGACGTTAATAAGCAGAGCAATAAAAAACAGTCTGCTGCCATAAAACCAACTCCTTATAAAATTGAGCTACAGGAGATGCCACAGACCTACGCTAACTGCGTCGATATATCTGAATTACTTGGATTATTATAAGATAATTTGGTATTTTGCCTTATTAAAACGCTGGTTTCTGGATGATAGCCTGGTCTGCATTGCCAAAAAATCCAGCTGTACCACCTGATTTGATCTCAACTGATGCCGTAGGCCTAACTTCATCACATTAGCGCCAGCAAGTTACGGCCCTATGATAGATGTAATGTGGTTTACGTTGCTATAGCAAAAATAGCATAGAAAGAAAGAGACGTGGCTGGAATATATTGCAGTCTTCAAGCTGGTTGCCATGGCGTTTAAAAGTATCAAAAAGCTGACATCTATAATAATTCTATTCTAGAACAACGAAAAGCAATAGTAAATCCTACAGTATATAATCTCTTTTATAACAGCTCCTTTAAAATTCAGGTGTTTAGCCTACAGCCCTATTTCAATATTTACTGTTTGTATGGCGATGTTGTGATAACAAGGTTGCTTTTTTAGAAATCCATTCAAGAAATTCATAAAGGTTGTGCTGGCGCTCAACATGTTGATGGTTGTAGTGGGTAACTGCTGATTTCTACCAATAACGTTGGTAGTTAACCTGTTTAATACGTGCATTCATGACGCCTGCTATGTGGAAAAAAGATTATAGCCTACAGCGCAATCACCGTAGATGCGGCCATTAAAAAAAATTTATTGCTATATTTGTTATTTTACCGAGTAGATGTAAGCTGCCAGCAGCATAAAAAATCCATCGTCTACTTTCCGTGCTAATGGTAATTACATTTTACATGGAACTTGTTAGAATAATAGGTGGAATTTCACGCCAAGATGTTTACTGTCGCCAAGACTGTGCAGGTAGATTTTCTGAGTGTAATACGTGATGAAATTTACCAGTTGGATGCTTATTGCCAATTTGGAATATCCATGAAGGACTTTATTGATACCATCTCACAATGTATCTCAGTCTGCAAAAGTTTGGAGATTGTGCAGGAAACATATGGCATTAGCACAGTCAGCGGTAAAATAATAAGCTAAATCGTGTAAGTTGGCAGCGTATGTCGTTTCTGGTGACGCGATATATAACATCAATACCATTCGTTATTCTATAACGATGCCAACTATGCACAGCTTGTGGTTGTGGTGAGCTGCTTCATGCAGATCTTTATCTTACTAGCCACCCAGTTAAGGTAGTCGTGGAAAGTACTAGCACCAGGTCCTCGTATGGCACATCTCATGCATAACAATTTTTTTATAATCAGCCTTTTTAGCAAAGCTATTGCAAGCCAAATGAGTTTAAAACTTCAGCAGCTATGAGTGCTGCGTTTTCTCAAAACACCGGCTAGATACGTTTTTCATGCATGTTACTAGAGATGCTAGTCTTATTATATACACTCATGAAGTAGAGTCTGGCCTAGACAAAGGTAATGCAAAAATCGTAATGACCTTTGATGATAGCAAGGTGAAAAATGATTGTACTATGTGGGTTTGGTCATATCGCCTCGGCTAGTCGGAGTTCAATATTAGCTAGATAATGATCCGTAAACTCTTTGAGATTAATGAGGAGTTGGTTTTCTCAAGATGTGTTGCAAAGAGAGCCGGAACAAGAGGCCTTGGAGCTCCCAACTACGTGTCAGTTAAGTTTTTTGCTATTGGCGAATCCAACTCTCTACATGCGTATTCGTTATGTGGCACATGAGCATTATGTAAAGCTTGTTGTGTGCCGTAAATATCATTCACTTGCTTGGCTTTTATCAGAAGTCATCAATTGTGCACTATAGATAGGAACTTGGCAAGCTCAACCTCGTCTTCTGCAATGATCTAAAAAACTACTTTATCATGACAATGAAAAGCATTATAAAACAGGCGTGGTATTGTTTCTCGTGAGTTTAGTCTGCGCTTCCAATTAGTTGTTAGCAATTCTAAAGGGTGTATTATAGGAATAAACGTTATAACAACCTAATTTTAATTATGAAAACGTCTGAGTTACACTCGCATAAATGTTCTCAGGTGTTAGCGGGCATGTATACACTGCTTTACCGTTAAGAGTACATGACCTATATATATTAATCACAAGGCTCTGTAGTGGAAAGATGTCATAGATTAAATTAAGCGCAGTGCTTGATTGCTTGCGCCTGTAACCCTGTTTGCTAAAGTTATAACACTGATTGGTAAAGATAGAAAAATGATAAGTCATATCTGAGTTGTGTAGCGTCGCTCCAACTTCTTTTTCTACACTGAGCAGAAATTTAAGCCATAATGCCTTCTGAATACACATAGGAGTAGCGTCCTCAACGCAAACCTTGACTGTGGGGATCTATGTTGGTTCCAAATATATTCAAGATAAGCAGGTTGCATCCGTGCGATGCATTTAAGGAACTTTTTTACACCGCAATGAAAATCTGGTGAAACTCTATTGCCATTAACTTTCTGACGCTTACTAGTGCTTCCAGGGATAAAACTGGCTAGAGGATTACGCCATGAAAAATCTATTGATACAGCTCAGTATCTGAGAGAAATTAAGCTATTAGTTGATGGTGTGGATATCACATGGTTTTAAAAGGCTATCTTGGCAAAGATAGTTTTAGTAAAAGTATCTTATACTGCATGAAAATTTTTCATAGAGGAATTGCTATAAAAAGCAAAGAGTTATACAGATCAAAGAGACTTTTTCTTCACTTTACGGTTACATTAAAGGTAGCTATCAGTAGATAGCTGGGCGACAATTTGTAAGATGACCTTTATTAATAAATTGAAGCAACTCATTTCACTTTAACTTGCCTGTATTATTATAGTGAATATAGTATCTGCTTGATAGCTTCATTAAATAATATTATAGTGAGTTTTATTGCAAAATCAATGATTTCATGAAGATCTAATAATCTTACTAAAACTCCTCTGGCGAAATTATATCACAAGGATAAATTATTTAGTTTTATCTGCTGTATATGTTAAATAGCTTAACTTTACGCGTGGAGTTAGAGTAATAAATAAGCATTGATTTAAAATAGCCTCTATATGGCATCAATGCTTTCTAGCTTTAGTAAAGATAGCTAATAAAAATGCACCAAAGTAGTATTATTGAAGTTTGCGAAACATTTTTCTTGAATCCTTTAAATAGAAGCGTTTATATCCCAAATAGGAAAGCTAAAAAACTCTGCAGAGGAAAAGATAAAAGGAAATAATGAATCGCTGGTTTAATCGCCAGAGATCTACAGAGTCATGTAAGCGATGAGATTCTTAAAAAGTTTAATGCGGAGTCTGTTATAGCAATTTTCTTGAGCCAATCTTTGATAAAGAGTCTATCTTTTGCTTGAATAGAGATAAATTTTACTAAACTCATTGCCAATGAGCATGAAGTTAGTAAGCATAGCTTATGAAGTTAAATAATCATAGAGTTATTTATTGGTAAGAAATTTCACATTTAAACTATGAATAGTTATATCACCCGATTAAAAGAATGGATGAGTAGATTTCATGGTATATGATTGTTTTATTTGCTAAATAATCTGACCTGGAAAAAATTGTTTAAAAGCACAACAATTGAAATACAGACGTAGCTACAAATTTCAGAGCGAGTAAAACAACAATTTTTTTTGCTACATTGCAATTTACAATCACGTCAACGTGCTCTGTTAGCGTCGCTAATAAACGTTCTCTAGCTAGAGAGGCTTGGTTGGTTACTAAACGTGCCGAGAAATTACTGCCTAAGAAAGTGTGTTCTGCTAATAACCAACCAGCTGCTGGTTGGTTGATAGCATTTTCTCTGGCTAGTGTTCCAAACTCTTTGATATCGAAGACGATGCCCTAGCATCGATGATCGCCTGGGCTATGCTGACAAACAAGAAGCGTATGAGAAATTGACATTCAATCGGTAATTTTGTATTTAACTGGCGAACTCTTATGGTTTAGGGTGAGCATGAGTACATTGATAAACAATCACTAGGTCACAATTGTGATGATTTTAGACCTATATGGACTTCCATCCATATGCATGTGATTTTACACTATTACTACGTCGCTCTCAGTATTTATTATTCCGAAATAATGAAATGCCTGTTAAATTGCTATAAGCCGAAGTATCAGGACTTTTCTTATGTGTGTATGCCTACAAAAAATGAGAAAACCTAATGTGTTTGTTAGATAACAAACACTAGCATTGCCAACATATAGCCGCTAAAAGAAACCATAGCATACCTACGCCGTTGGTTTATTCGAGAGCGACGGTAATAACTGCATCAGTTAGCTTTGACAAGATTTGCTTTAATATCAATTAAACCTAACATAGTGGTTTAACTGGAAAGTTGCAGGCCAATGCTCTGATAAGTGCAAATTAAAACAGATGATGCTAGATGTTTAACTGATTATCGGCCAGGATGTGTGCTGCTAAAAACGCATGCATTGGTAGAAACTGCGGCGTCAGTTGAAAGTATAAAGGCAACCTAGGTAAATGTCCTTACTTGTTTTTGGGTTGGCAAATTTGGCGATTCAAGATAATGTTTATGATATGACGCTTCACAGCAAAGTAATTATGTAATTAAAGCCATGTAGCAAAGATTGTTGTTTTGCTTGCGCTGCAATTTGTATCCACATCTGTATTTCAATTGTTGTTCTTTTAAACAATTTCCTCAAGACCAGATTATTTAGTAAATAAAACAATCATATACCATGAAATCTGCTCATCTATTCTTTTAATCGGCTGATATAACTATTCAGAGTTTAAATGTGAAATTCCTTGCCAATAAATAACTCTATGATTATTTGACTTCATTAAGCCATGCTCACTAATTTCATGCTAACTGGTAAAAGTTTAGTAAAATTTATCTCTATTCAAGCAAAAGATAGACTCTTTATCAAAGATTCGCTCAAGAAAATTGCTATAACACACTCTGCATTAAACTTTTTAAGAATCTCATCGCCTACATAACTCTGTCGATCTCTGGCGATTAAATCAGCGATTCATTATTTCCTTTTATATTTTCCTATCCCGTATTTTTTAGCTTTCATATGTGGAATATGGTAAATGTTTCTTTTAAATGATTCAGAGAAAAATGTTTAGTAAATTTCAACAATATCACTTAGTGCATTTATGTTAGCTATTGCTGCTGAAGCAAGGAAAGAATTATGCCATTTAAACACCTTTTGTAAATCAATGACTTTTTGTTTCGTTGACTAATATTAAAGTCAAACTATTCAATATGCATTGCAAATAACAAAACCATTTATACTTCTGATAAAGTTTTGCAAGAGAAGTTTTAGTGAGATTATAAAATCTTTTCCTACAATCGTGGATTTTGCAACGATATTGCTTTTGTAATGATAAAGTAAATCTACTAAGTAGATAATTTATTTATTCACTATGAGAATATTGGTGGGAAAAGTGGAATGAGTTTCTTCAACGCATTAAGCCACATTATCTTACAGATTGCCGTCGAGCTAACTAAACTAATGAGATGTACATTTATGTTAACAGGAAGTGTGAGAAAAAAGTTCTTTGATCTATATAACTTTTTGCTTTTTCATGCCAAGTTCTCTAGCTAAAATCCTTCATGATGATATAGATAATTTTTATCAATAACGTTTGTTAATCTAACACAGATGCAGTTAAAGAGGCGTTATTAGCAAATCTAGTGTATGGTGCTCATGGTATTATGCTCACCTCTGATACTTCATTAATCTGATCTTCATCCTTAAATTGAATGTTGTTTACTATTAAGTTGTCACAGAAGATCAAATACTTTTTCCCCGTTTCCAGCTTTTCTGATCAGAGTATAGCACCTTAAATAGCATTGAAATGGTTATTTTTCTCAAACCACAGTTTTTTGCTCGTCAGCATCGTAGCTTGACTCTCGCAAAAGCCTATTCAATTAGATTCTTTGTTCTTGTTGACGAAAAATGCACTGATGGTAAGTATTGAATGCCAACAATTCTTCTTTATCTTTTTACAGTTTTTTCATTGCTTTAGGATATTCCGTTGTAAACATTGTTAATAAAATATCAATGGCTTTATTAGTGGTATTGCAGCCATCTGTTAGGTAGACATACATTCAGCTCAGATTTAACTTTTTATTGCATGCCTTTTTGGAATGAACCCAGTACATTAGATGTTTTGTATACCCAATACATGGTTGGTGCTGCTGCGCATTCAGAAACGTCTCTTTGCACCATTGAATTTACAAAAACAAAGTGCAGCTGTCTTACGTAGCAGATCTGGAAGATATAGTTAAGTCAGGCGCTCGTGGGGAATTAAGAAATCATGGCAAGTTTAGTTCTGATTCCAGATAAGCATATTCGATCGCAGCTAGCTATTTACATACATGCTCAGCGAGGATAATAATCCTCCATCTAGGCGTTGGCAAAGACGATATCATTTTTCCTGCGATTACTGTATATCTATGCTATTAACTTAGAAATAAACGTGGTGCGCATTGCTTAAATCACGGATGCACAACAATTATCTCTGTTTTTTAAGCCATTACTATTTCAGTCTGCTGATAGTTGATGTTACGTACTTGAGATAGAGCATATGCTTTTTCATCAATATAATTGCCATCTCAATCAGCTTCGTGAAAATCATTTGTGGATAATGAATGCAGGTCTTTGTATGCAAGTATAACTACAGTAGTAACTATTCGAGGCTTTTTACACGCTTTAGATAAGGCAGTAAGCAAGGAGCTGTTGAAGCATATTCTGTTGCAGCTACGATCTCCTTGACCTTATGTACTTTAATTTTAAGATCGCCAATACCAATCTGTATAGTTCGCTGTAGCAAATAAGCTCGTTATAACAGATTTTTTTGATACCTGTTTAAGAAAGTGTGTTCACATGTTGTCATGGCATGTTGTCTTTAACCTACAGTCTTAACTGTGGTGGCTATAAATCTGTATGGCGCCATTACGGATGAGTCCATGCAATGGACCACTTGTAATATCTAGTTTCGCAGATATTTGTATGGTGGATTTTTTCATGCGATATCATTTCTATATTTATTATAATCATGCACGAAATTAAGCACCAGGATGATAAGATACCATCTCTGAAACCTAATATACGAAAAATGAGCATAATTCAATAAAACTTCCTGATATTACCTTTTCGTAGGTATAGATTATGGCCATAGATTGGGTTTTATCCGTCTTTATAAGTCTAAGAGTGTAGCTAATACTAGCGCTTATTACGTGATCTTAACCAAGCATCTCTTCCATGTCTATTCATCTGGTACTTACAAGTAATATAAAAGAATTTACAGACTATTTTTTACGAGAATGTTAAGGCACTGAAAAACATGAATTCAGCCATTTGTGTATAGAGAGAGTTTGCCATAAAATATCCGCTTACTGATCAGAGGCATCCTCAAAGGAATGGTATTCTCGATCGATTTAATGAGTGTATAGAAGATGGCTATAAAGCCATAATTTTAATTCTGTCCAAGAGCTTGAGATCACTACTCTGCATCATATGTTTTTTGATGCCATCAATAAAATGATAGAAATCAGTATTTTGCAGTAAAACTACATTGCAGTCTATGAAAGATTTGTTCAAAGTTAAACCTAAATTATTCAAAAAAACCATCTTATCCCCAAAATATAAGACCTATCGTAAATTTTCGATCACTATTTTTTGTTGCTTCAATTGTGCTTTTCGTTTTGGTCGTATTTGTCCTAACTCCAGTGTTTTATAAAACAATATTAAAATCTATCCATCTAAATGTTTAATCATGGTAAATAGCCTGGCTTTTTTAGCTGGTTTACACGCATGTTTTGAAAAAAGCGAGCATTACTCATTATATCATAAGTATTGTTGGTGTGCTTAAAGGCACAGACCGTTACATAGTGATTTTTGTTATATTAGTAATATATGTATAGCATTTTTCGAAAGTTACACTATTCGTTTCTTCCTGCAGAAGATCAATAGGTACTTGACAATGATTTAGATCCTATAAGGTTCAATTTAGGAATAGATAATTGCTTTATTTTTAAGTTGAAAAGTAATATAATCATAAACCGTTATGCAGGTAGTAGAGCAGATCAGCTAAAATACCTTATTTGGGAATAAGATCACTGATTTTTCTTCTCTTGTATTGAGGATATGCTCAAGTTCTGTAATTTTCATGTCTGTAATCTGATTGAAGTTAGTCCATTTAAGGTTAAAGGAAAGTAAGTCTATTACTCTATTTTATTTTTTATTTAGGCCACGACCCCATGAATGATAAGGTCTGCTAAAGAAGACATATCAGCATCAGTGATGTGTAACCTCAATGATCTGCTTATGTATAGAAAACCAAGAACTGTTATTGCCATTCAGTGCTTTAAAGTTAGAGAAGAAAAGTATTTGTCATGATATCAGGAGGCATCTATAACAATCTCAGCACGTTTATTTTGAAATATACTGATAATCATCTTCCTTTTAGCTTTTCTGATAAAGTTAGTAAAAATAAGGTTATGATTGAGCCTTACAAATACAGTATCAATATCAAAATAACTGGCTTGTTGCTTTAGATTAGTCTCAGAGGATTTCTGTTCAATAGCAACTCTATTAGAAATAGAGTGGAGCTAGGCTTTGATTCTTCCTTCTAATAGTGATAAGGTTTGCTTCGATGAAAAAAGCAGGAGATACAGCTTTTCTCTGCCAGTATCTCTATCTTTATATAGCCATATAAGTGTTTTATTGCTAATAGTAATTACATGATTTAAACGCAGTTTCCAACTGATAACTTCAAGCGAGGTATGTAAGGAAGTTCTTTATGGATAAGAGACTAAGTTAGTTATAAGGACCTGAGTGTCCTCGGTTTTCTGATTAAATGCATTCAGTGGAGATGGAATTAGATGTCTAGGTTTCACTAAGATATTAATCAGATCTTATACAAGAATAAATTCCATTAAAGTCAGATCAGTATTATGGTTCACTTTTCTGCTTAGAAGTGGGAAAGGCCGAGCGAATTCTATAAGCAATTGGACCATGATTAACGCCGTCAGTTATTCCGGTTTTAATCTGAAATCACTCATGAAAAGTCAAATGGTTTCTATTCATGCAAGAGAATCTCCGATAGTGTAATTACACTAATTTTATATGTGCCTTACAAAATGATTACTTTGTTGTATGCCATTTTGGAAATGGCGGTTACAGTATTTTATAATATAAATCAATATTTTTACAAAAAAGAAAAAGTGAATATTAAATATTTTTTTACTGTAAGTATAGGTTTGTGTTCACAGGATATGGACACAATATACTTGTTGGTTTTGTTGTACTACAAGATGAAAAAGAATGTTCATAGTTATGAAAATCATGTTTCTTAAATTATTAATCGTGCTAATTTATCTTTTTCAAAAACAGAAAAAGCTATCATCTTCTCTTTTAATATCCATGCGATACCTGAACTTAGTATGGCAGTGGTTTTGATTATGAACTTGTTGATCAATGTAATTTAGGGCATGAAAAATTAATGGTAGCTAGTAATCAACTAGTAGGTCTCATTACTCAACGTTCTAATATATTACAAAATGTTCATTTTAACGGAAAAATATGATACTTATTAATATCGTTTTTATATTGATCAATAAAAAAGCGAAAACATTAGGTGTTTCTATAAATAATATTAATGCAACCTTAAGTACCATGTTTATAGGAATTTATCTAAATAACTTTATTGATCGTTAACATGTTAAAAAGTTTCCCTATAACGCGTATGACACACTATGGTTTGATGTGTCAAAGCTGGTTTGCTTTGGAGATCCTTATGATCATAGTACTGTTTTATACTTTGCGATATGTTAATTTTTTAGGAATTCATGCAGAT
>JBHEQW010000015.1:0-8300 GCA_046530935.1 Arsenophonus sp. | reverse complement strand
TCTTGAACTATAGTTTTTTTAGCGTAATCTTTGTGGTTTCTTATTGACAACAATTATTCTGATAGAATAATTGTAGAATTCTAGCCGTTTTTTCGATCTTTCTCTAGCTTCTTCATCTCTGTAGGATACTTCACTGAAAACTCCTCCAAAAAAATATCAAGTGTTTTATTAATGGGATACGACTATCTCTGATAAGTCAGACCTCCTATAGTTTATTATATAGCCTTAACTTTCAGTTTCTTACATTTTAAAAATGTAAGGAAGCACATACATTATCTGTTTTATCTACTTAAGAGGGCTGGTGCTGTATGTTTTAGATGTCTTTGCCATTGCATTCAAAAAACTAATGCACCGTCTTTCCTGGCATAAGCCTAGGAAATACAGTTAAGCTTACGTGCTTGCAGCTTATTTTGCAGTATAGTAATATAATTACTCAACAGTTTATGGAAAAGTGAAGGCAGTTAATCTCCATCAAGTAATATTTGTCCTTTTTAGCACAGGGGGAGTTGGAATATTCATCAATAAGTTAGTAATCATGCTTTTCCGTTAGCTCTGTATCTGTTCAAATAATGCCACTAATTCGTTATCCTCTATATCTAATCAATATAGTACAATATATATTTATCATCAGAATAAGAAAAAGAAAGCTTTTTCATATTTATGCGCCATGACAAATAAAGGTATTTGATCATATCAATAAAATTTGCGTAGGATCTTATCTATTAATTCAAAAATTTTTTCGTTTGAAACTGCTGTTTGTGTTCAAATACAGATTGCTGTAAAGTTAATTTACTTAATGCCTATTTAAACGTCAAAGATAATTAATAATTGCTTACAAAAATAGCTAAACATCAATAACATATATCCCATTAAATTCAAATAATAGAACTGACTTATAAATAGCTAATGCATAAAATAAATTCAATAATTGGTGTAAAGTAGAACACTATCTAACTTTAATGCCTGAATCTGTGTTATATAGTGCTAAGGATTTACTATTAATATTTTCTTGCCAAATTATGGAATAGCGCAGGCCTGCCTAAATTGTTGAATAAGAGTCATACAATTAATGATTTTATTAAAAGCATCATTTGATGTCAGTTATATGTCCAAATAGATACTTGCTTGATGAACAATTGCTGTACTCAAAGGTTGGTAAATTAGCATAATTAAAAATACGATATAGAAAATTAAGCTAGCGATAATTGCTAGAGTTATGATTATTTTTAGCCTCAGCTGGTTCTGAGATTGTGTCGTATTATTTTTTATTAATTTCATAAATAATTCGATAAGATAGAGATCTTATACTATATTAAACTTTATCCTATAGGTATCAGCGAAATCAGATATTACCTATGATTCCATTGCATGAATCCATACTTAATTCTGCAAAGAAAGTGATAGCACACTCGACGTTGAAGTTTGGCTCGAAGCCATGTTGTGAGATAACGTTCTGAACGCTCTCTTGTCGACTGAAGGTCACCAACATTATTTATTAATAATGGTATTTATCACAGCGAACTATACAGACTGGATATATGCGATATTGAGATTAAAGTGTCTAAGAACGTGGATATGCATAGGCACGGAATATGCTTCAACAGCTCCTTGCTACTGCCTTAGCTGAAGCATGCAAAAAAATATCGAGTAGTTGCTACTTATGACTGTAACTCTACGATGGTGTCTCCAGAGCGATGATTTTCACAAAGCTCTAGACGCTTTTCGCTGAAAAAGTACATAGTCTTTTTGTCAGTATCATCAATAGACTGATATTGGAATGGTGTTTTGAAAAGCAGAGTTAGATGAGCTCTGCATAATTTAAGTAATACATGTTAGCTTTATTTCTTAGCAGATGTCATAGCAGTCCTATCAGGCAAGTTGATAGGATTTTTCCTACTGGTCATTATCAGCGGCACTTAGAATGGAGGTAAGTAGCTAGTTGTAGTTGAAGATGATTATCGAGAGTCAGAAGTTAACTTGTACGAACGTCTCAATGGCCTAATGACACATAAACTCAACAGTATCAATAAGGCTTGCTATGAGATATAGATGGTCCTATTAGTTTTTTAAATGCAATATCAAAGATATTCCAAACACACAGCACAAATGAATATTGTTTAATAGAAAAAACAGCTAATGTGTGTTGGCTACACTTTCCAAAAATATGCAAGGAAAAATTAAAGCTTAGCTTTCTAAAGGTTATGACTAGCACAGAAGAGGCATGTGGATCCTGTTAATAAGGTTCTTAATGTTTCTTTAGAAAGGGTTTGAGTGAAGTATCCTGCAGCGTGATGAAGAAGCTGGATAAAAATTGAGAATATAACTACTAGCATTCTACGATTTTCCAAGTTAACTAACCACTTGGCAACTAACGTCAATAATAACGATGAATTCGATTGAATTGGATTTTGTGACAGTGATGGCAAGAAGCCTGAGGTATGTGAAGAACTGTGCTTCAAAAAAAAAGAATTTTTTTAATAGTATTTAACTGCTATGGGTTTCTCAAAAAAAAGCAGAAATCAGCTAAGCTGCTTAGAACTTGCTGGTAAAAATATCCAATACAGATGAAAAAAACTTTATAATCATTTTTAATCGAAAATGGGTAGAGTGGTATAAACAACATTAACACTACATTTACTTTTTAATTGAGTGTGTGATTTATATCATTAATGTTTTTTAAGATGTGCGATTAGACGTTTACGTTTACGTAACTGCCTTGCTGTCAATTTATTTTTCTTTCCGGCATAAGGGTTATTATCATCTTCTTTAAATTGAATGCGAATCGGCGTCCCGATAACCTGTAATGTGCGGCGAAAATAGTTCATTAAATAACGTTTGTAAGAATCTGATAATTCATCGACTTGATTACCATGAATAACTACAATCAGTGGATTATAACCGCCGGCATGAGCATATTTTATTTTTACTCTGCGGCTTCGTATCAAAGGTGGCTGATGCTCTTTTTCTGCCATTTTTGTAATACGCGTTAATAAAGACGTGCTCACTCTCCGTGTTGCCGATTCATAAGCTTCATTAATAGACTTAAATAAATTACTAACACCACTACCACGCAGCGCTGAAATAAAATGTACTTTGGCAAAATCAATAAAACCCAATCGAAAATCTAGCATATCTTTTACTGATTGCTGATCTTCTTGCGATATGGCATCCCACTTATTTATTACAATTACCAAAGAACGCCCAGCATTCAAAACAAAGCCTAGTAATGATAAATCTTGATCAGAAATTCCTTCTCTAGCATCAATAACAAGTAAAATAACATTAGCATATGCGATTGATTGCAAAGTTTTTATTACCGAAAATTTTTCAACTGTTTCAGTTATTTTACCTCGTTTGCGAACACCAGCTGTATCAATCACTACATATTTATATCCACCACGTTCCATCGGAATATAAATGCTATCACGTGTTGTACCTGGCATATCATAAACAACTACTCGATCCTCTCCTAAAATATGGTTAGTTAAAGTTGATTTACCTACATTTGGGCGACCAACAATCGCTAACTTAATCGGTAGTGAACAACGCCAATTAAGTTCTTCTTCTTTACTATTGTCAATCGACTCTTTTTCTTTTTGAGCTACCCAATAAGCCGAATTATCATCCTCTGATGATAATTCAATATCATTAGTTAATTTTTGTGGAGAATAGACAAAAACTATTTTTTCAATCAGTTGAGTAACACCGCGTCCATGAGATGCAGCAATTGGATAAATATCTTTGATGCCAAGGGAATAAAAATCGCTTAAAACTATATCAATATCCAAACCATCAGTTTTATTTACTACCAAGTAACTATCTTTCTTGCGACTGCGCAAATATTTCGCAATCTCATGATCTGCAGGCATCAACCCTGAACGAGCATCAACCATAAAAAAAATAATATCAGCTTCTTCAATTGCCAGTAAGGCTTGAGAAGCTATATGGGTTTCTATTCCATCTTCTGAAGCATCGATACCGCCGGTATCAATAATAATGAATTCCTGTCCATCAAACTCTGCCTTACCGTATTTCCGATCACGAGTTAAACCTGAAAAATCAGCAACCAGTGCATCTCTACTTCGAGTTAATCTGTTAAATAAGGTGGATTTTCCTACATTTGGACGTCCTACTAGCGCAATGATAGTTATCATTTTAAAATGCCTCATAAAGATTAAAATCAGTATTCTGATTTCATTCTTTAGAATACTAAAAAATAAAACGATCGCGGAAATCATCAGCAGTCGTTAAATCTATCTGGAAAATAAGAAAATGTCAGGAAATTAACGTTCAATCAGATATAGAGTTCCATTTTTTGCCTGAATAAGTAATTTATCACTAGCAATAATCGGATTGCTGCGCAACCCAAAACTATCAAGTTTATTTTGTGCTACAAAGCGACCATCTTGGATGTTTAACCAATGAAGATAACCTTCCCCATCACCAACCACTAAATAAGTGTCATAAATAGTCGGTGCAGTTAAATTGCGATGTAATAAGGCATCTTGACTCCATAAAGTGACACCATCAGTTTTGCGAACTGCTAGCACACGATCATTTTGATCAACCAAGTAGATAATATCATTGGCAACAATAATATCATTCACTGTCCCTAAATTACGCTTCCAGGTAATTTGGCTAGAGCGTATATCCATTGCAACTAAATCACCATTATATGCAATAGCAAAGATAGCGCCTGAAGTTGTGTCAATAACTGGCGTCATATTAACATCATGTAACCGATCAATTTCAGTTGAACCACGGATCTGAGAAATATATTGTTGCCAAGCAATTTTCCCTTGAGCAAGCATTATCGCAGTAATACGACCACTATTACTGCCAACAATTGCGATTCCATAGGCTATAGCTGGCGTTGACTTTCCTCTTATAGATAATGTTGATGTGTTTAAATTAATATTCCATTTAGTTTTTCCAGTCTCAGCATCTAACGCTTGTAAGACACCGTTACTTGTATGGATCAACACCAAACCATTACTAACTGCTGGGTTCGAAAGCGCTTCTCCGGCAACATCCATTTCCCATGCTATTTCCCCATTGGTTTTATTTAATGCTATAACTTTAGCAGTTTCTGTTCCAATATAAAGTTTATCTCCTGAAACCGTTAATCCGCTGGAAAGTAAGGCCGGCAAATTAGGCTTGAAAAAACCAATTTTTTGTGATAAATCAATGGACCATAAGATCTCACCTGAATCAAAATCCAGTGCTTTCACCGTTCCTTTTCGATCGGCTGCAAATACAACAGAATCATCGTAAGCTGGTGAAAGTTGAGAATAAAATTCTCCACTACCATTACCTATCGAGCGATGCCAGAGGATAGAAGGGGTAAATTGATTCTCAACCTCAGGTAGAGGATACATTACGATAGAATCTTTTTCTGTTGAGCATCCCATTAATAAAATTATTGCCAACAAACTAACTAAGGGCCTTCTAGTCAATTGCATATTAGTATTCCTATTAGTTTGGCAAGTTATTAATTTTTATTTTTAATATTTCCTTCATTATTTCAACTCCACTTGATCTAATTCCTTTAGAATAAGCTTCACGAGCACCACTGATATCACCTTTTTTTAGTAATACATTGCCACGAATATCTTCAAGAATCATACTCCATCCTTTATCCTTCACTTTAGTCAAAGTAATCAAAGCTTGATCTGTCTTGTTTAAAGCTAATTGTACGCGTGCCAATCTGATATTGATTAAATTTTTAAGATCATCTGATTTCGCATTAGTTAATGCCCTTAGTAAGGCTTTTTCTGCGCTAGCAATATCACTTTTTTCCAGCGTAATTTTGGCTAGTTCAATATTGGTCAATACACCATAAATATTGTTTGTTTCATTAGCAAATTGCTCGGCAGTAGCAAGAGCTTGTTTTGAACCTGTATGTAATTGAGAAGAAATTTTCTCAAAAATTTGAGCACTTTCTTGTAAACGATTTGCTTGATATGATTGCCAATAAATCCAACAAATAATCGCACTAACCAAAACAGTTAGCCCAATTACTAAGGTTTTGCTATTTTTGATAAAAAAGCGTTTGAAAGCATCTTTCTGATTATTTTCAATGCTATAAATTTCCACAGAGTCTCCTTTAACATAAAAGTTTAGTCAAACTTACAGCAATATTCTGCTTAGAAATTTTTTCTTGTTTACCTGTGCGCAAATCTTTTATTGTGACTTCAGCAGATTGACACTCATCTTCAGCTAAAATTAAGGCAATTTTCGCCTGGTATTTATTTGCTCGAGCTAACTGTTTTTTAAAATTACCGCCACCATGATGAGTCATTAATTTCAAAGCAGGTAGTTTATCACGAATTTTTTCTGCCAGTACTAATATTGCTTCTTGACTTGCCTTATTACAAGCAACCAAATAAACATCGACTAAGTTAGATTCAGCAATAAAGTCTGAATTAATCTGACGCACTAGTAATACTATGCGCTCCATTCCAATTGCAAAACCTACCGCTGAGGTAGGTTGTCCACCAAGCTGCTCAACCAGAGCATCATAACGGCCACCAGCGCATACTGTACCCTGGGCACCTAATTCATCAGTAACCCATTCAAATACAGTACGATTATAATAATCTAACCCACGAACTAAACGTTGATTAACTCGAGATTGAATGCCTGCCACATCAAGTAATTTACAAAGTTCAGCAAAATGCTGTTTTGATTCATCATCAAGATAATCAGCAAGTAATGGAGCATCATTAAGCAATTTTTGCACGTTATGATTTTTTGAATCAAGGATGCGTAAGGGGTTAGTCGACAGTCGACGTAGGCAATCTTCATCTAATGTATCTTTATGCTGTTGCAAAAAAGCGACTAATGCCTGACGGTATTTTGCTCGGGCCGTTAATGATCCAATAGAGTTTAACTCCAGTGAAATATGTTTAGCAATCCCCAGCTCACGCCAGAAACGTGCTGTCATAATGATAAGTTCGGCATCAATATCTGGTCCGGTTAAACCAAAAACTTCAGCACCTAATTGATGAAATTGACGATAACGTCCTTTTTGTGGTCGTTCATAGCGAAACATGGGGCCTAAATACCAGAGACGTTGTTGCTGATTATACAATAAACCATGTTCGATCCCAGCACGTACACAACCAGCTGTATTCTCCGGACGCAGTGTTAAACTATCACCATCTATGTCATCAAAGGTGTACATTTCTTTTTCAACTACATCACTTACTTCACCTATTGCGTGATAAAATAAAGAGCTTTGCTCTACGATTGGTGTTCTAATCTCACTAAAGCCATAACTGGCAAGGATTTGTTTTAATTTATTTTCAATTTTTTGCCAGAATTGAATATCGGCAGGAAGACAGTCATTCATGCCGCGAATAGATTGAATCTTTTTAGCCATGTTATTTCTCTATTTAAAAAATTTTTTTAATAGAACATGGATTATAAAAGTGAATATTAAGAAAGTGCAATCAATAAAAATTGGTTCATTGCTTTATGAGCTATAATTGATAATTTTAGCTTTTGTGATATACCATTTATATATATTGGTTATGACAGTTGCTGTCTTATCAACTCATACTAATAAGGTATATAAATAATGTAAAACACACAAACACAAAAATAAACTTCATTTTCTCCTATTCTCCTATCGAGCAATTACTTAATGAACCTAAAAACAGCAGCAAAAATTAAGTATTCCAATACCATATCAGCAAATTTTGCTAACGCATCTATGTATGCATGTGTAAGGCAATTTATTAGAAATTAGAAATAATATGCTTAAGAAACAATGAATTAATGAAATATTATTTGTGGCGTTAATCATTCTTGATATTCAAAAAATACAAAGTATACAACCATCTTAACTCAGTGATGCTTTTAGGATCCTCGAAAACAAATGCAACGCGAATTACAGATGAACTGGAAAATCTCAAATAGATTGAACGCAAGAAAAGTCACAATGATCGTTGATGCTCACATCTTCATTTAACAGAAATTGGTTCAAACTGTCTAAAGAAAATACTTCATCGCCAAACCGAAAATTTAGAAAAAATTTGGCTTGTTTTTTAGTGTTGGTTTTGAAGAAAAATGTTATCATAAAAATTTATGAGAAAATTATTAGTTAAGCTTAATGATCTTGACAATTAAAGAATATGTTAAAAGTTATTCTTATTTTTTCTGGTATATGTAGTTTTAGATACGGTAGTGTATAATCATTTTGATTTATTATATGAATGTTTTCAACAACAGAGAGATATACTATAGAAAAGTCTAGCTTTTACATGTATGCGCGAAATTAGATACTACTTGTGATC
>JBHEQW010000014.1:0-6265 GCA_046530935.1 Arsenophonus sp. | reverse complement strand
CAAGAAATTTATTCCAAGCACTATTAATGGTAAAAAGCTTTTTAGTTGATGTGGTGGAGTAATTAGATCTAGATAAATTACCCTCTAAGGTTGTGGGTTTCTTTCCAAAGAAATATAAATCGTCATCCTGTCCTCATTCATCATGACTATCGGCCTAATTATTTTTGTGTTTGCCACAATATGATGGAGTGAAGGATGAGAGTGGATTGCCAATAGTTTTATATATGAGATAATAGATGATAAATTTATCGACAAGCATACTTTCAATTATTTCCATCTCAATGCAGTTGTATCTAGCATAATCGGATTTTTGGCCTTTTGGCGTTTGCTCAAAAACCATGGATTATCCATGACTAAAGGTAGATAATATTTAAGTATTAAAAAAATTGTGGACTGAGTTCCTAGCTATTTCTAGTCTAGACTTTCATTGATTTCAGGAGGGAGATCATAAAGCACTTCTGATAATCAAGCAGTATAACATGAAAAGTCGCGTGTTGTCTTCCTAATTTACCAGGATTACGCTTTCTAGCAGATTTATTTCCAGCTGTCTGGATGAATTCATGAAAAATTAACATATCGCAGAGTATAAACCAACAATTAGATCATGAACACTACCCAAGCAGCACACGTCGCTCACACTATACTGAACTACATTCTAAACTAGACAAACAATTCAATATCATCAAGTCATTGATATGACTCAATGCTTTTAAAGCATTATTAATGCTAAATAAATTGCTATCTTAAATCAATTTTTTATTTAAAATATTTATAATATTTAGCAAAAATTTTTAATATGAAAATATGTAATGAAAAGCAACCGATTTCCGTTTAAAAATTTACTTCACTTAAGCTGAATGTTAAGTTTAATATGATATTAATCAAAACACATAAAGGAATTGTTATGCCATCTTTTCTCAATTGGCACGATGTCATCGGTCTAGAAAAAAAACAAGCTTACTTCCGTAATAGCCTAGCTTATGTTGCAAAAGCACGACAACAAGGTACAACAATATATCCACCAAAAAAAGATATCTTTAATGCTTTCCGTTACACCGAACTGAACAAAGTAAAAGTTGTTATCCTAGGACAAGATCCTTACCATGGACACAATCAAGCCCATGGACTCTCTTTTTCAGTTTGCCCAGGTATTCCTGTGCCTCCTTCTTTACTTAATATGTATAAAGAACTCACAAAAGATATTGCCGATTTCAAATACCCAGATCACGGTTATCTCGTTAGTTGGGCACAACAAGGAGTTTTACTATTAAATACGGTTTTAACTGTTGAACAAGGCAAAGCGCATTCTCATTCCCATCTTGGATGGGAAATCTTTACAGATAAAGTTATTGCAGGAATTAATCAACACCGTGCTGGCGTAGTTTTTTTACTGTGGGGGTCACATGCGCAAAAAAAATGCCAATTTATTAATAAGCAAAAACATTTTGTTCTTAAAGCACACCATCCTTCACCGCTCTCAGCGCATAGAGGTTTTTTTGGTTGCCGACACTTTTCCAAAACCAATGAAATACTAAAAAAACAAGGATTAAGTCCAATTAACTGGACACCGATCATTCCATAACAATAATCTAAATGCCACAACTATATTGGTAATATTATTTCATCTTATTTTGCTTTTGATACGATTACCATCGCAGGGCGTAGTAACCGACCGTTTAAAGTATAACCTTTCTGCATAATATCAACAACTTGATTAGGTTCGCATTCTTGAGAATCAATCATTGTCATAGCTTGATGTAGTTCTGGATTGAAAGGAACATTCTTCTCCGCTACTACCTTAATACCGTATTTGCCAACGGCAGCCAAAAAAGATTTTAAAGTTAATTCAATGCCTTTAAGCATTGATATTGATTCAGCCTTTTCCAGATTAATAACTTCGATTGCTCTTTCCAAATTATCAATAACAGGTAACAATTCATTAGCAAACCGCTCTATGGCAAACTTATGTACTTTTTCAAGATCTTGATCAGTACGGCGACGAATATTTTCCACTTCAGCTTTGGCACGTAGCAACACTTCACGTTCACGTTTTTGAGCTTCAAGCAACTGCTTCTCTAATTCACTAATACGTGGATCAATTAATATTTCTTCAGTAGAACTAAGTGTTTGCTCAGTCTCAATTACTTGTTCTTTTACCTCATTTCTTTGTGATTTTTTTAATTCTTTTTCTTTAGATGGTTTCTCATCATGCAGTTTATGATCTTTATTACTCATTGGTATCTCCACATTCTTTTTAGCATTGATCCAGATTATTAGCTTAATATGGGGGTAAAAGTTTTGGATTCAAGAGAACACGCCAACTTGTAAAAGGAAATAAAGCATGCTGATCGGAAAAGCAGCAAAAAAGACATTATTTGAATATATTGGCATTGTTGGTCATCCTCGACATCCAGAGGCATTAGCAACTCATGAACAACTTTATAATTGGCTACGAGCACAAAAATATAAAGTTATTGTTGAACAACAAATTGCTAAACAGCTAAAATTAAAGAATACTACCATTGGTAGATTAATAGAAATTGGGAAAACAGCTGATTTAATTATAGTTGTTGGCGGTGATGGTAATATGCTTGGCGCTGCTCGTGTACTTTCACGCTATGAAAATAAAGTTATTGGTATTAATCGCGGTAACCTTGGTTTTTTAACTGATCTTAGGCCGGAGAATGCTCTGCAACAACTAACTGAAGTATTAGCAGGACATTTTTATGAAGAAGCACGCTTCTTACTGGAAACTCAGATTAGCAAAAAAAATCATAAACCTCGCATGAGCACTGCAATTAATGAAGTCATTTTACACCCAGGAAAAGTAGCTCATATAATTGAATTTGAAGTATATATTGATAATCGCTTTGCTTTTTCTCAACGTTCTGATGGACTGATTATTACTACTCCAACTGGGTCAACCGCTTATTCACTCTCTGCCGGTGGCCCGATACTTACCCCAAATCTTGAAGCTATTGCCCTAGTCCCTATGTTTCCTCACACACTTTCATCTCGCCCACTAGTTATCAGCAGCGATAGTAGTATTAAATTAAAATTTAGGCAAAAAAATATTAATTATGAAATCAGCTGTGATAGCCAAATTATTTTACCTATCCAAGATGATGATGAAGTCTTAATCAAACGAAGTAAAAAAAAGCTTAATCTTATCCACCCAAAGAATTATAATTATTTCAATATATTAAGCTCAAAATTGGGCTGGTCAAAAAAAACTTTTTAATTTTTTAATTACTATTTAACTGAAGTTATTAGTAAAATACGGTGTATGCTTTTTTAAAGCAATCTATAGATGCTTCATAAATCTGTTCTACATCCTTAAATTAAATGTTGTTTAGCACCAGGATCAATGGAAAATCATCTCTTGATAATACTGCTGCTAAACAACATTTAATTTAAGGATGTAGAACAGATTTATGAAGCATCAAAGTGAAGCGTATAGCCTGTGACTCTCCATACACCAGAACACCAGATTTTTTAATAACTTCTATTTAAAAAAATATACTCTTCAATCAATGATTAGATCAAAAAAACTGCTAACATGTAATGCATTAAATTCTTCAAAAATCTTATAGCTCACATGATAACCCCTGTCGATCTCAGATAATTAATACCGAGCGATTTCTTCTTTCTTTTTATCTCATTTTATCCTACGCTCTCTAGGTTTCCTATGTTAAATATAACGGTTTCATTTAAAGGATCCATGGAAAAATGTTTCATCAACTTCAACAATGGCACTTAATATATTTATGTTTGCTATTGCAGATAAAGTAAGGAAGCAGTAAGGCCATCTAAAAGCTATTTTCAAATCACTACCTGTTTATTTTCTATAACTCCTATAAGTCAAGACATTCAAGATATATGGCATATAACTAAACCATCTATCCTTGTGATGTAGTTTCGCCAGAGCACTTCCAGTAAGATTCTTAAGTATTTTCCTGCAATCTAGGATTTTGCAACGATATAGTTATAGTTCTTTATGAATCTTATCACAAGCTAATAATATGTTCACTGTGACAATATTGTGAGGATAAAACTAAAATGAGTTGCTTCAATACATGAATTAACATAAAATTCTACAGACTGTCACCGAAACAACTAATGAGATGCAGCTTTATATTCAGAGTGAATAATGGAAAGAATCTATTTGATCTGTCTGACTATTTATTTTTTATGGCAACATCTGTATCGAAAATCACTTATACTGTATAATAGATATTCATAGCAACAAGCTTTGGCAAAACAGCCAAAATACCAGTTAAATAACTATAATGAATGTTTGCTACATAGAAGTCATCACTTCTAATATGGACGTTCATGTGATTTTATTAATATCACATCTGTTTTCCATTATCACAATTACGTGAACTGGAGACACATTAGTTATTCAAATACATCGATAACATGCTCAATAATTATTATTAGATAATCAGCATCAAAAGTATCTTTTGAATACTTTTTTTTACCCTACACAAATTAAAGGATCTCTCTTAGCTAAAATGAAATCAGCCTAGAAAAATTAGCATTAAAGCTACCAAAAATTAATAAAATTTCAACAACAAGCAACTAAATGCCTATCGCATATCGCACCAACAACTAGTTCAATATCTTCTTCTTAAAGAATTATATGAACTGAACTGATACCACAACAAATTAATGAATATTAAAAATTATAGAAAGAAAAAAATATTTACCAGTCGAAAATAATTTCTTATTTTAAGTTAAAATAGATTACGAATTCTCAAATAAGAATCAAGAAGAAAATATTTTCAGTATGGTAAATCATATAAAAACAAGAAATTGATGAGCTTACTTACTGTTAGTAATCAATTCAATTACTTACTTGGCATGCTTAAAGAAGCATCAAGCTAAATTAATGAAGTTAGTATAAATTATTTCGCTATATTGAACTTAACTGACGTATATCATCATATCAACTATTCGAATTAGAAGAATGCATATGAAAACATCTAAGTTTAGAAGCTAAACTAAACATAACGCATGTGCCACAAATTATTATTTGAATTATACCAATAATTACTGGTATGCACAAAAAAACTAAATTAGCAACAAGATTTTGTAACTACTTAACTAGTCATGTCGAAGCTCAACATCAATATGCACAGAAATAGTTGCCAACCTCCATAAAATACAGCAACAATATGCTAGTAAATTAACTTAATTAATTACCAACACTATGCATCAACTTTCAATGCGTCACGGCTATTTTACGGTTGATGTAAATTTTAATCCTGAACATTTATAAATGTTGATGGCCCAAGCTAAGTAGAATTTAGCGTTATAACTAATCTTTGGCATCCACATCAAGCATTAATAAAAATTGCTTCAACTATAAGCAGTTTTATGTATTTCGCATCTGGCCATACAATTAACTAAAGAAAAACTGATACATCCACTCACTTTGCTCTTATTTTCTATGAAGTTGATGTTGGTATTAGTGACCCTACTGCGAGGTTATTGGAAAATGTTACGTAAATTAGGCAATTCAAACTCAAATTTTGTATGTATTACAAAATTTATCTCAACTTACAGCATGTTTATATCACTATTTTATGTGAGTAAGCAAACTAATAATTGAAAAACAAAAACGAAAATTCAATTTTTAGATAAAAAACTAGGTTATAAGAAGCTATCTTCTCTCCATTTATTAATGGATAGTAAAGATTAATGGATGGTAAAGTAACAGAAAATTTTCTATCTACCTAAAAGACCTGCTTACTCATTAAAAATATCCTTAACTTTATTGTATTTTATAGCAAAAAAATGAACGAAGGTTTTCAACTTCATTAATGTTGATTATCATTTATATTCAGATTTTTAAAGGAAGATACAAACATGCATTCTAAACTGTTAATTGCTGCTATGTTTATTGTTGTTTTAATAGCTGGTTGCTCTATGGCAGAACGGTTTATTTACCGTCCTAACATTAATCAAGGAAACTATCTGTATGCCAGTGATATTGCAAAAATTCAAAAAGGAATGACACAACAGCAAATAATCTATATATTAGGAACACCAATGCTAAAGGAACCGTTTGGCCAGAAAGTTTGGTACTATATTTTCCGTCAACAACTCAAACATAAGAAAATAAAGCAACAAACACTATTACTAATTTTTGATCGTAATGGGATTTTAATCGATATTAAAATATCAATAATTTAACAACTCAAAAAACATCAAGAGTCATATAGCATCTCTTTTTGTAGTACTTACTATTGATATTTAT
>JBHEQW010000013.1:0-40721 GCA_046530935.1 Arsenophonus sp. | reverse complement strand
AAAAAGCTGCAGAACGATCGAGAATCAACTGCTATAGCATCCTATTACTTCCTCTAATAGCAACTGGGTATTAAATAAGAATAACAAATCCGGTTGAATTGGCTTTTGCAACATGAAGCCACTAAGGGCAACTTACGACGTGAGAAAAATTCTAGTTTTAGAAAAACAACTATTTTAATGTATTTAAGGTGCTCTTGTTTTTTTAGAAAATCTGAAAAGCATTTAAGATGTTAGATTTTACATGATATGACTCTGGTGATAGATAAACAATGCCAAATTTTTAATTGTGGATAAAAGATTGATGAAGTATTAGAGTGGAATCTGGCTTGACAGAAATACACTAGATTTTCTAATAATCTCTTAAGATTAATTTTAATTAAATATTAAATCAACAAAAAAGATGAAGCCAATTGTATTTCAGCTTTTTTGTTTAGGAAGAAAATTAGTTATTTTTAATTTTTCGTTGCCTGAATGGCGGTAATGGCAATAGTATAAACTATATCATCCACTAGTGCACCACGGGACAAGTCATTAACCGGTTTGCGTATCCCTTGTAGCATTGGGCCGATAGAAAGTAGATTAGCCGAGCGCTGTACTGCTTTATAAGTGGTGTTACCAGTATTGAGATCTGGAAAAATAAACACTGTAGCTTGGCCGGCTACAGGTGAATTTGGTGCTTTAAATTTAGCTACATCGGCCATAATGGCTGCATCATATTGTAATGGTCCGTCAATCAGAAGATCTAGTCGTTTTGCTTGTACTAAACTTGTTGCTTCACGTACTTTATCTACATCACTACCGGCGCCGGAGTTACCGGTAGAATAAGAGATCATTGCTACGCGTGGCTCAATGCCAAATGCTTTTGCAGAGTCAGCAGACTGGATTGCAATTTCCGATAATTCTTCGGCACTTGGGTCTGGATTTATTGCACAGTCACCATAAACTAATACTTGCTCAGGTAACAGCATAAAGAATATCGAGGAAATGATTGAACTACTTGGTATGGTTTTGATCAGTTGCAATGCTGGACGAATAGTATTGGCTGTGGTATGAACGGCGCCGGAAACTAAACCATCAACTTCATTTTTTTCTAGCATTATGGTGCCTAATACCACATTATCTTTTAACTGTTTGCGCGCGATAATTTCAGTCATGCCTTTATTTTTTCGAAGCTGAACCAAACGCTCAACATAATTTTCCCGTATTGATTTAGGTGCTACAATTTCAATGCCTGCGCCTAATTCAACCCCTTGCGCGGCAGCAACTTGTTTTATTTCATCAGGATCACCTAGCAATATACAGGTGGCAATTCCTCTTTTAGCACAAATGGCTGCTGCTTGTACCGTACGTGGTTCATTACCTTCTGGTAGCACAATACGTTTGTTAGCTTTACGCGCTAGCTTGGTTAATTCATAACGGAAAGCCGGCGGTGATAGCCGTTTTGGGCGTTCTGAATCAGCAGTTAGTGAATTAATCCACTTTTTATCAATATGTAAAGCAACATGGTTTTGGATTTTTTTAATCCGCTCATGATCATCTGGATGCACTTCTAAACTGAAACTTTGTAAACTTAATGAAGTTTGCCATGTATTGGTATTTACCATAAGCACAGGTAAACCTGTTTCGAAAGCACGGTTACAGAGATTGTGTATCTGTTTAGCAATGTGGTAACCGTCAGTTAAGAGTAACGCGCCAATTTCGATGCTATTCATGGCTGCTAAACAGGTAGCTACAATAACATCATGGCGATCAGAAGAAGTCACAAGCAATGTGCCTGGGCGAAATAGCTTAACTATATTTGATATACTGCTAGCACAGAAAATAACCGATTTTATGCGCCTAGTTTGTAATGCACCTTCATTAAGGATAGTGGCATTCAGGTGGTTTGCAATATCGATAGCCCGACTGGCTATCAAATCAAAATTCCACGGAATACAACCTAATATTGGTAGCGGACTATTATTAGGTAATGTTTTGGTATCAATTTTTTTGATTCTAGGTTTTGTTAACTCATAAAACATTTCAGATAAATCTGGGCAAGTAGAGCCATGTTTATTAACTGGTGCATTTAGTTTATTAATAATAACTCCTGTGATATTTTTATTTTGTTTGCCACCAAACTCTGCTCTTGCTAATTCAATGCGTTTTTTTAACTGTTCTGCTGTATCGTTACCTAACGCAGTGACAAAAATAACGTCAGCACACAGAGTTTTAGAAATATCATAATTTAATGATTGTGCAAAAGGGTGCTGACAAGTAGGCATTAAACCTTCGATTAAAATAACTTCAGCATGTTGCGTATTGTCATGATAACTGGCAACAATTTCTTCCATTAAAATATCTTTTTGATCATTAGCCAGCAAAGATTCAACATAACTTATTTTTAGTGGTTTAGT
This sequence comes from Arsenophonus sp., assembly GCA_046530935.1. Lineage (GTDB taxonomy): Bacteria > Pseudomonadota > Gammaproteobacteria > Enterobacterales > Enterobacteriaceae > Arsenophonus. Next base: position 38,325 of record JBHEQW010000013.1, on the reverse strand, counting down.
AACCTGAACACCAGAATTGGAGAGTAATACTTCAGTTGTTTGATCTTTGTTACCAAAACTGGATTGAGAAATTGGTTTGAAAACAGCTAGGCTAATTTCTTTTTGCTCTATTGAATGTACGACCCCTAAACTGACGCTGGTTAAGCCAACGCTAATGTCAGTCGGTATTAACATTATTGTGCGAGACACACAGGGACCTCTTTAACAATTGAAAAATATTTAACTTAGTACTGTCAATAATAAAATTAGTAGTTTCTAATCTATTTATGTCGTTAGGCGTCTTGCATCTTGAGCAATAACTAACGCTTCATTGGTTGGAATAACCAGAGCAGGAATACTCTCATCAGTTGTGATCTTGCCTGATTTGCCAAAACGTGTAGCTAAGTTGCGCTCGTGATCATACTTAATACCAATTAAAGATAATTTTTTTAGAGTTAATTCACGTACCAGAGCTGAGTTTTCGCCGATACCACCAGTGAAGATAATAGCATCTAGTCGTCCTTCCATTAATACACAATAAGCTGAGATATATTTGGCTAAACGATGACAATAAACATCCATAGCGCGTTTTGCATCTACTTTAGTTTCATAATTGTCTTCAACATAACGACAATCGTTAGTGACTTCAGTTAATCCAAGTATTCCGGATTCTTTAGTTAATAATCTATTGATCTTATCAAGACTCATACCTAAGTAGTCATGAAGGTGGAATACAATAGCTGGATCGATATCACCACTTCTAGTTCCCATCACTAGCCCTTCTAGCGGTGTGAGTCCCATGGATGTATCAACAGATTTACCATTAACTACAGCTGTAACTGATCCGCCATTTCCCAAATGGCTGCTGATCACATTTAGTTCATTGATTGATTTATTGAGCTCTTTAGCAGCTTGCTTAGAGACATAATAATGGCTGGTACCATGTGCGCCGTAGCGGCGGATACCATGCTTTTGGTAAAGATTATAAGGCAGAGCATATAAATAAGCTTCAACCGGCATAGTTTGATGGAAAGCTGTATCAAATACAGCTACATGTTTATTATTTAAATGTGGAAATGCTTTTTTGGCTTCTTCAACTCCAATAATGCCGGCAGGATTATGTAATGGCGCGAATGGAATAGATGCTTTGATGCTTTCAATGACTTCATCATTGATAACAACTGATTGAGTAAATTTTTCGCCGCCATGAACAATACGATGACCAATAGCAGAAATGGCTTTAGTTAATTCTGGTTTTTGGGTGAGAATTTGGTTAACAATAAAAGACATTGCTTCACTGTGTCCAGCGCCTGTACATAAAGCAGCTTTATTTTTAGTGCCATCTATTTTCCATTTAATGCTGGCTTCTGGTAAATAAAAACATTCTGCTAAACCAGATACCTGTTCTTTACCATTAACCAAATCAATAATAGCAAATTTAAGAGAAGAGCTGCCGCAGTTGAGTACAAGTACTAGCTTACTTGACATGGAATTACCTACTATATTGTTATCATGGAGTCTTCTTTTATCAGATTAACTAGGAAGACTAGAGTTAATAAACATCAATTTAATTGAATACTAAGTAAGCCTAGTTTATATAATGGATCATATTGAATGATTAATACCATAATTAGGCAATACTATGATATTTTAGTCATGTTTTTTGACTAAATAACTATGGTTGCAATGTTGATATTAAAGATGCGATTATAGATTGAAAACATAGTAATAGACGAAATATATATTTTATATGATATAAGTTTTTTCTATAGATTATAGAAGTTCTGGCTTCAGGCAAGCAATATTACCTTATAAATTTTATTAAAAAGATTTGATGCTTTATGCATTTTCTTAAATTTTCTATGAAAAATAGATTGAAGTGATGTGATTTATTAAAATAAATACAATCCCAGAGAGAAATGTCACTTGTTTTTCATAAAAATTAACACTATGTTGCTAGTTATTACAAGATGTTTCCGTTAAAAATATATTTGATGCCTATTTTTACTGAGTATCGCGTGAGATCATCGCGATAGTCGATATTTGTGATTTGTTATATATCTGCTGTTGCTATTTTTACTCTTACTTTAGAGATTGTATTAGGCATTAAAGATTTGGTGAGAACACAACACATAACACTGCTATAATGTCTTAGTGTTTTTTGTTTATAGCTTATATTTTTATATTATTATGGTGGTTAGGAAAGAGTTCAATTACGACATTACAATCAGCATTACTTAGTTACTTTTATAAAATAAGTAAAATTTTTAATCAAGTGGGAATAATTATTATTACATACGTTAAAGGAACACTGACTTATTAAGCATTAGCAGTAAATAATTAGATCGTTTTTTTGTTGATGTTATATAACATCACTTAATGGTTATATGTTAGTTAAATTATTAGTAGTACAGATAACTAGTAATTAACAGATATATTTTTTATAATGGTTAAAAATAAAAAAGTCTTTTTAGATCAATAAAAGGTAAGTTTTTTCTATAAAAAAAGCAGGTAATGTGATGATCTATAAAATTTCCAAGTAGATGTGGAGAGAAAGATATAACATTATGGAAATAACTAATGAACAATTCTTAATTATTGTTAAACAGGATTAAATTCTAATCAACTTGATCAGAACAATCTAAAATGTTATAACGCCATCTAAACTATTATTGGGTATTTTTTTGGTTAAAAATAAAGTAGCTAACATAAAATTTGCTTGAGTTGTCAGAAAAATACCAGACTATAATTAATATATATGGAATATACCATCCCTTATAAGTTTCCAGGAGAAACTTATCGTTTAAAGTTAAGATCATTGATAAAAGAGTTAATTTTTTAAGTTCTGATTCGGTTTTACCGAAGCATTATTATTTTAATTGTGTTTATTTTTTTAGTCAATAGTGAAAGTGTATAGCTATTATTATTTTGTTTGGTGGTAGCGGATGATTTTAATACTTAGATACATATATATGAAATAAGCATCTAAGAATATTAAAAATCTGGACATATTATCCACATCAAGATCATCTTTATGCAATAAAAATTAATCAAATAATTAATGCATCATTTATATGAGGAGAATCAATGGTATTAAAATGCAAGGGATTTCTATTTGATTTGGATGGCACACTGGTTAATTCATTACCTAATGTTGAAGATTGTTGGGGAGAATTTAGTCATCGAATTGGTGTATCAAAAATGGATGTTTTACACTATATTCATGGCAAACCGGCAATAACTTCTATACGGCATTTTATGCCAAATGCTACAGAAGCTGAAATTAATGAAATTTTTTATTGGCTGGAAAATCTTGAATTAGCCAATACTTCAGGTATTGCAGCACTACCTGGAGCAATTGATTTGCTTGAACAACTAAATGCACTTTCTATTCCATGGGCAATAGTAACTTCTGGTACAGTTCCAATTGCTTTTAATCGTGGTAAAGTCGCAGGGTTGCCGAAACCAAAACACTTGGTTACAATTGAAATGGTTAAACAAGGCAAACCACAACCAGATCCTTTTTTACTTGGTGCACAACTACTAAATTTACCACCTAAAGCTTGTATTGCAGTTGAAGATGCACAGGCAGGAATATATTCTGCTTTAGATGCTGGTTGTCAGGTAATTGCTGTTCATGAGCCAGAAAGTATGTCACGGCTAGAAGAAATTTCACTAATTATCAAATCATTTACTGAATTAAATATTTCAAAGCCAGATGATCAAGGTATTGTTACAGTGACTCAGCGAGATAAAAACATCTTAGTTTTATAAATTATTCCGGCGGCGAATTTTTCGCTATATCTAAGATATTAGCACTATGAATAGACTTAATTTGATATAATTTTAAATAGTTAGTTGGATAGATATTAATTTTAGTGCTAATAATTGTTACTCTTTCCATGATTAAGAAAATTTATATGATGTTATTGCATTATTAGTCATTGCATCTTTTCAGTATTAACTGAAACATAGCAGCACGCTATGCGTTAGCGGATCTAAACAAGCTACTGTTTTATCTATGCTGCTTCTTTGATGTTTATAAAATGACTGCTATTTTATATTTTCGCTATGTTATTTTTTCAGGAAATAATCAAAATAGCTTAGAATAAGTGGTGTTCCAAAAAATCTAAAACTAGCAAATCAATGTAACTTACTTGTAAGTTACGGTATTATACCGTATACTTACTGAAGTGTTTTTTGATCTCATTTTCACTCGAAAATTGTTATAGTAGTATGTAAGGTTACTGAATTTTTGTATGACACCAAAAAATAGGTTATATAGCATAGTGTGTCCGCATCTACAACTTCAGCCATTAATTTTTTCTTTAATTAATAGTTTTTCGCGAAGTTAGCTCTTCTTTATGTAGACTTATTATCGAAAAAGTTAATTCAATTTTGATTTGTTGTTCTTCTTAATTGACGCTCACTCTTCTGACAGAAGAGTGGTGGAATACCAGCAGTTCTTTAGATTTTTTTAGTTTTTCCATTGCTTAGAAAATTTCAGTGAAACCATTGCCAACAAAATATCAAATGGATGGCTTCATTAGCAGTATCCAAGATTTCTTGGTAGTCAGATCTATCAAGTGTAAGCTTAATATTAACTTTCGATTGCATGCCTTTTTAGAACGAATCTACCACATTATCTGTTTTATATATACACTAGTATAGTATTGGTGCTTTGTTTTATAGAATATCTTTGCACCATTGCATTTCAAAAACCAATAACACTATCTTCTATAGCAAGCCTAGGAGAGATGTACTTAAGCTACATACTCATAAGGCCATTAAGAAGTTCAGCCTAGTTAGCCTCTAATTTTTGATAAGCATCTTAGACAAGAACTAGTTCATTATGTCAATGCTTAGTTGATCCAGATAATAAGCACCAGGCAAATGAGATCATCTTGCCTAACAGGAATCTATATGCCATTGGCCAAGAAATAAACTTAGCATGTGTTGCTCTTAAATAAGCCTGGTGCATTTTCTGTGCTCTTCAAGAAATTTCTGTTTTGGTCTCCTAATGATATTGGAATAAACTATATGCTTTTTACCGAGAACCACTAACATCATAGCTTCATGAAAATCACTACAGATGATTTGCCTCGTAAGGAGTTGGTAATTACAGCCATATGCCAGCATACAACTCTTCAACGTTTTTTTGCATGTTTCAGATAAAGTGGTAGCAAGTAGCTGTTGAAGTATATTTTATTACTGCTACAATCCTTGATTTTAGGCACTTTAATCTCAGTATCGTCTATAACTACTCTATAATAAATAGTTCATTGTGGCCAATAATCACTATGAACGACACTATCATGTACGCGTCTGGCGACAATGTACTGTTCAGTATGGTATTGCAGAATGGCCTTCTTTGATCTCATGCATCAACCGCATGAGGCTATCACCTGCCTGCCAGAATTACTTGTGAGTTTATGTAATGGATCAAAGGTAATATCTGATTTTTCTGAGCTGTATGGTAGACTTTTTTATGGCATATCTGCTATTTTTCCTTGAAATTATTCATGAAATCAAGCATTATAAGATAATGAACTATCTCTGAAACTCTATATACACCAGCAATGAGCATAACTTTATGGCCATTTGGTAGGAATATTTCCGACGCTATTTCTTTGTCTTTCCTGAATGTTCTTGGTTCCATTTTCTGGGAAAGGTATAGTCAAAAAAATAAACCCTGCAGTTCCATTTGCTTTCAAAGTAATCTGAAAGTTTTTAGTCACACACAATAGGTTTCATATTTTTCTCGATTTGCTACTGGCAAGATATTATTTTCAGGATATCCATCTTCTTTAGCTTTTTTTTAACAATAAAACTGGCCGATACTCTAAGCCATGTTTGACGCACGGTAGCTTCTGCTGCCAGCTATGTTGCACTTGGCATATAAAACATGGTATCGAAATTGGTATTTTTTGCTTTACAGATTTATACTCTAGAACTCAATCAATATAAGCATATTCATCTTTCCGTGTTAGGACCTGATGCTCTGGATATTAAATATCCTGTATAGAGCAACATTGGCTGTTTTAAAAAATAGTCAAAAAATTTGACGATGTGTTGTTATCTGGCTACTAGTGGCTGAATTACTTAAAAGCGCAATACGGAGGTTACTAAAAAATGCACTTTGCTAAAAAAATAAAAGTGGCATTTGCATAGGGTGAAATCCCTCTGGTATTACTTTAAACATCTACGTCTGTATCCGAATAAAAACTACGGTATTACAATGAGTATGTGCCGTGCATCATTACTACGGCTACACAATTCAACAACACCGGTAGCAGCCAGTAAGGAAAGAATAGAGATGATCAGGAATTATTTATATTAGCCACATTCCAGCTAGGCATTTTAAAATGCTTCATTTACTATGCTTTATTGTTAAATCGTAAACAAGGAAATACTACTGCAGAATGTGTATTAAGGTGCTGGATATGAATGTCAGCAAAAAACCTGAACAATCTGTAGTTTGGTATAAAAAAATAGGCAATTTAATTGTTGTTAGAAACAATGCATAAAATAGAGAAAACACGAAGTGTTATTAGATAGGTAATAACCATACCTATTGTTATTACCTCTAAAATTATGCTGTTAGGTTAAAAACCATAATATCCGATGAAGTTTTCACTTATAATAGATCCAATAAACCGATTCTATCTTTTTTTAACAAGAAGATATGGCTTTTTATCTTCAATTAACGATGAATTTAATTTTCTAATCATTAACACTGATGCTTAAACAAGAAATAATTGGTTTCAGTGATCCAAATCTGTTGATAATTGGATGTTTTTTGTTGTTAGTAATGAATTACTATTGATTGGTATCCTATCAATTTGGGTGATAGTGTTTAGTTGGCATAGCCTAGTTGGTAATAATCAAAATAAGATACTAATTTTTTAATGGATCAGAGTTGCAGCTTTAGGCGCTTTTATGACTTCACTAGATATTGTTTTCGTTTTTATTCCGGTTGTTCTTAATTTTGTTAAAGAAATAAAAATCCAGCAGGACGTTTGATGATATCATTAGGTTTTGCTAGTCTTATCAGTAGCATGATAACCTTAGTATAGCGACCATACCAAATATGATACTTAACAGTAAATTGACAATTGAGGTTGGAGGGTTATGGTGGATTCAAATTCTTTAACATTAGGCAGACGATTTGGATTGCTGTGTTTGTTGCTGCTGGTAATTATTTATATATAGATTGTTCATAGAAAATTATGTAATTGCGAAATTACGTCGTGCACTGATCCTCATCGGCAAATATTTCATGAGTTTATTTGTGATATAATCTAACAGATTGTGTCCGTTGTTTAAGAGCATGTCTCTTTAAATGTTTTTCCATCCATGTTAATAGGCTACTCATCTTGATGAATTATATTTATGCAGATGTTATAATATAACTATTAGGACAAGTTGTGTCTTGGCAAAGATTGTTGATTGTCTCTCAGAGAATTTTGTAGCTAACGTCTGTAATATTTTAATTGTTGTGTTTTTAAATAATCTTCTCAAAGCCAAATAATTCAGTAAATAAAAGGACCATACACAATGGAATCTACTCAGCTATTCTTGTAATCATCTGCTGATATAATTCTTCATATTTTAAATGTGGAATTGCTTTATCAATAACTATATAATTACCTAATCTTATCGGATTAGGGTAACTAATTTTATGCTTGCTGGTAAACATTTTGTAGTATTTAGCGCTATTCAAGCAAAAAATAGGCTCTTTATCAATCCTTAGATCAAAAAAAGCTAACACACACTTTGCATTAAACTTTTCAAGAATCTAGTCGCTCATATAACCATGTCAATCTCTGGCGATTAAGACCTATAATTCGTTCTTTCCTTTTGTCTTCTACTTTCTACCCTTGTTTTCTAGCTTTCCTATGTGAGATGAAACGATTTCATTTAAAGAATTCAAGAGAAATATCTTATCAACTTCAACAATACCACTTAATGCATTTATGTTAGCTGTTGAAGCTGAAGAAAGCGATCAGTAATGCGCCATCTAAACGCTATTTTCAAATCAATGACTATTTATTTCGTTTACTTCCGTAAAGTTAAACTATTCAACATACATAGCAGATAACTAAACTATTTATCATTATGATCTAGTTCTGCCAGAGGACTTCAGTAAGATTATTAAATAGTTTTCTGTAATCGAGAATCCTACTATAATATTACTATATTCCTCCTAATGAATTTATACAGCATCTATAACATGTTCAGTGTAATAATATGTGAAGGATAACCTTGAATGAGTTGCTTCAATGCATGAATCGACATCATCTGATAGATTTTCATCAAGCTAACTAATGATATGTAACTTTATGGTGGCATGGAGTTATAAACAGTATCATTAATCTGTATGACTGTTTGCTTTTTCATGGCAACCTCTAGGATAAAAATCCTTTATATAGGACAAGGAATTTCTACAATAACCTATGTCATAACATAGCCAAAGGTTATTGTGTATTGAACTGTTATATCGTTTCAGTCTACTTATGCTAAGTATAACGGCTGCAACAGAGTTACATGAACCTGATGTGTTATTAGTTGATATGTCGGATAATAAAGTTGATCTGAATGAATTTTGTCATGAACAAAAATTAGCATCAATGATTTTGACAGTTGAATATTTTTTGTTTGTTTATGTGAAGTAGAAATGGATAAGTTTTCCTTAGTGCTGCTATTTGAGTTATTTAGGAAGTACATTGCAAGAAATTAAATTTTGTACTTGTTTTATAGTCTTTAATGTCATTGGTATTTATCGTGAAGGGAAAAGCATCTATATTAAATTAATTGATCAGTAAATGTGCTTAGATGATATCTTGCTGATTCTTGATCAGTAAAAATTAATTCGCTTATTGTCAACTTATAAAGGTAATTATATTGTATTAAATTTGACCGCTGACTTTGAAGATTGATGTATAGACCTGTTTGATCCTGAGTTATGCTGATTTCTGATATATTGGATTTCAGAAATACTGGCGTATTATTCTGATTGATTTCCTGTATGATTTCAACAATAGATAAATGATATGCATGAAAAAAACTACACTAAAAGATCTATCCAAGCAAAACTAGATATTAGCTTGGGGCTCCTCTTGCATGAACTCATATGTAATGGTTCCAGCCAGCTGATAGCTACTGGCGTGTTAATATTGATGTCAAAACCATGCTGCATAAGATGTTGAATATATCTTTATGAGTACTAGCTTTTATGCCATCGTTAGTAACGGTTATTTGCAAAACCGAACTATATAGACTTATATAGGTGATGTTGAAATTAAATTGTCTAAGGTCATGGATTGCAGCAGCAATGAAATATGTTTTAACAGATCATTGCTACTGCCTTATCTTGAAGCGTGCAAAAAGCATAAAAAGTTGCTTTCATAGCATGGCTGTAATACCATTGGGAAGCAATATTCAGTGGCAATTTTCATAAAGTTCTAACTGGGTTTCTTTGTGAAAAATCAGATAGTCGTCCTCTTTCGCCAGTATAAGCAAATTGAAACAGTAATTCCTTAGAGAGCACAGACAATAGTTCCTATGTAATTTAAGTGATACTAGTTACGTTTATTTCTTTGCCGATGGTATAGACAGCCCTCTAAGGCAAGAGAATTGCCTTATTTCTGCTACTCATTATTTGCGTTACTGAACATGGACGTAAGGAGCTCGTTGCTCTAGAAGATAGTTATCAAGAGTCAAAAGCAAAATTTGGCTGAACTTCTTAATAGGTCTGTGATGTTCGTAGCTTAACTATATCTCCAGGGCTTGCTATAAGGAATGTTATCTTTTGCTTTTTAAAATATAATGAGAAAAATATTCTCTGACATGCAGCATCAATACACAAACGTCTAATCTATTAGCTTTACATGTAACAGAAAGTTAAAGATGAGCTGCGGAAAGTCTGGCTAGCAGATAGGAATGATGCAGCTTGAAGCCATTGATATTTTATTAGCAATGTCTTCAGTGTGGAGAGCAGCCTACACAGCAATGAAGAAGCTGGAGGAAGATCTAGAAAAACTTCTGGCACTCTACGACTTCTAGTTAGAGTGGTAGGCGTTAATAAGAACGACGAATCCAATTAAATAGAATTTTTGGATAGTTAGGCTATGAAGCAGATTTGCGAAGAACTGTAATTAGAGAAAAAATTCTTTCAATGCTATTTATGTTGTTAGAGTCTGTTTAGAAAAGCTGAAATTGGCTAATGAGATTGTTAACATGCTTTGTGAGCTCCTGTGGTGGTAAATAATGTTTAATTTTAGGATCTCGAATAGAATTCATAAAGGATATCAGACCGTGAGCGTATACTGTGACCACAATGCCAGTCATCCATCAGATTACTAATAATTCTTCGAAAACTTTCATATGACCTAATCAGTGCATATTGGTGATAACAACTCAGGGATACTAGATAATGCTGACAGCAAGATGGCATTTTATGGCAATAATGTAAAAGTTGTAGATTGGAGTAATGTCAGTCTCCATTGGCTTAGTCAATGCTGAAGTTTATAGAACAAATCAATACTTATAGCAATTTATATATCTCATGGAGATATATAACAGCTATTTATCAAAAAATGGTGATGTTCGTTTTGCAATTATTTTGGAGGAAATAATAGTGGATAGATTAATAATACCTTTGTGCTTAATATTTGATTGTGGAATATGCAAGAAGTTAAGATATAGCAATAGCCTGGTTTATAGTTACAGTAACGAACTACTGCCTGTGATTACAAGTGTAATTAATTTTAATATTAATGAATATTCTAATTTAGTTTAGTGGAGCCTTATAGAAAAAATATCAATGGTAACTGTATAAATGTGTGGTTCATGTGATGAAAATATTAAAAATATTATATGCGCTATTATTAGTAATTATTTTTATAAAAAAGAGCTAGAAGTTTATGTTGGTGAAATTTTTTCATATCTAAAAATTATCAGGACTACTCTATCAATACAAAAAAACTTTTCAGGCTAATACGATGAAAGTTAAGTATGAAGACAATATGGTAATATGCTCAATTAGTTATAAAATATAAGCGGCTTTTGTCCTCGATGAGGCAACACAGGATATACTAGAAGTATCATAGTAGCTAAAAGAGGCTTACCATAATTGAAAATAGTGTTTTATCCATACTTAGATTGTTCAGCGACGCTCCATAGAATATAAACTCAAGGAGTAAATTACGCATAAATAAGATTATCTGCTTGAACAGGCTGGAAATTTATAACACCGTTGAACAGGATGTCCTTCAGATCTCGATATAGCCATAGAATCTAAGAAGGTCTCAGTGCTTTGCTGAGAAATTTTTATGTTGTAAAAAGTTATTGGTAGAAATTCATCATACTGATAAATGATTTTTACTATATTGGTTTCCATGAAAAAATAGTCATACATATCAAATATACTTTTTCTTTACTATTTGCTACCATATTATCAGCTAGATCTCATTAATTTGCTTGCTAATAATCTATCGGATTATCTTGATTAATACATTGAATCAACTTATGCCACTTTATCCTTTACATATTATCATATTGAATATGATATTCGATTCAGGATAAATTTATTATGGTTATAGTGATTATCGTAGCAAAATTCTTGATTTCAGGAAAAGATTTAACAATCTTGCTGAAGATCTATGGCGAAACTAGATCACAATGTAATGATTTGCTTATCTACGATCTATGTTGAATAATCTGACTTTACTTGAGTCAACGAAACAACCAAGCATTAATTTGAAAATAGCGTTTAGTAGATTTGGATTCACTGTTTCTTTGCTTCATTTGTAACAGCCAACACAAATATATTATGTCATATTATTGAAGTCAATAAGGCATTTTTCTTTAAATTATTTAAAGGAAAGCGTTTATATACAAGATATAAAAGCTAGAAAATGCTAGAAGTAGAAGAGATAAAAAAAAGAATGAATCATGATCTTAATCGCCAAAGATCGATATTGTCATCTAAGCGATGAGATTCTTAAAGAGATTTAATGCAGAGTGTGTTAGTCGTTTTCTTGAGCTTGTCACCAATAAAGAGGCCATCCTTTTTGCTTGGAGGTGGCTAAATAGCAGAAGAAAACTTTCTTAGCTGGCATAAAATTACTGAGAATCTCCTAATAAGGTGCGATAATATAATCAGAGAGTTATTAGTAAGAAATTGCACATTAAAATGTGAATAATTATATCAGTTGATTTAAAAAAGATAGCTGACTAAATTCTATGGTATATGTTGGTTTTATTTACCGAATTATCTGGCCTGTAGAAGATTATTTGAAACCACAAGATTTGAAATATAGAATGTAGCTATAAATCGCTCTGCAAGCAGGAAGAGTAAAACAACTTTTTCCAATAACATAGCCTTAAAAAGCTATATCATATTAGACTTAATGGCACTTAGTAGCGATATATGTTGTTGATAAATTCCTAGTTCTCCTTCTCAGCCTATCACATGGATTTTCTTAAAAAAAATAGTTAAACATGTGCTTTTCAAGACTTACTAAATAAGATGGTAAGTCATTGCAGCCATATTAACGTCTAATCAGTAATATTATAAATTTTTCGATTTTTCTAGCGCTTCTTTGATAGAACCTACCATATAAAACGCTTGCTCTGGTAGATGATCATAATCACCATTTAAAATGCCTTTAAAGTCATGGATAGTATCTTTTAAAGACACAAATTTTCCAGGTGAACCAGTGAAAACTTCAGCCACAAAGAATGGTTGAGATAGAAAGCGGTGAATTTTGCGAGCGCGTGAAACAAGTAATTTATTTTCTTCAGACAGCTCATCCATTCCTAGAATAGCAATGATATCTTTCAATTCTTGATAACGCTGCAAAATAGACTGAATATTACGTGCTACGTTGTAGTGCTCTTGTCCTACGATCAATGGATCAAGCTGACGACTTGTTGAATTCAATGGATCAACAGCAGGATAAATACCTAATGATGCAATTTGACGACTAAGAACGACTGTAGCATCTAAATGAGCAAAAGTAGTTGCTGGAGAAGGATCTGTTAAATCATCAGCAGGAACATATACTGCCTGAACAGACGTAATTGAACCGGCTTTAGTTGATGTGATACGTTCTTGCAATACACCCATTTCTTCTGCTAAGGTCGGTTGATAACCTACTGCTGAAGGCATACGACCTAGCAATGCAGATACCTCTGTTCCTGCTAATGTATAGCGATAGATGTTATCGATAAATAATAATACATTTCGGCCTTCATCACGAAACTTTTCTGCAATTGTTAATCCTGTTAAAGCAACACGTAGACGGTTTCCAGGGGGTTCATTCATCTGACCATAAACTAGAGAAACTTTATCCAATATATTTGAATCTGTCATTTCGTGATAGAAATCATTACCTTCACGAGTCCGCTCGCCTACACCAGTAAATACCGAATAACCTGAATGCTCAATCGCAATATTACGAATAAGTTCCATCATGTTTACTGTTTTACCAACACCAGCACCACCAAATAATCCTACTTTTCCACCTTTAGCAAATGGGCAAATAAGATCCATAACTTTTATACCTGTTTCAAGCAATTCCGTTGAATTAGATAAATCTTCATAATTTGGAGCTGGACGATGAATAGGCCAACGTTCTTCTTCACCAATCTCACCTTTCATATCGATAGGGTCACCTAATACATTCATGATGCGTCCTAATGTCGCTTTACCAACTGGCACTTGGATTGGGTGACCTAAATCAACAGCATTTAAACCACGGTTTAAACCATCAGAAGTTCCCATTGCTATGCAACGAACAACACCGCCACCTAATTGCTGTTGAACTTCTAATATTAATTTTTCTTTACCATTCATTACCTCAAGTGCATCGTACACTTTGGGTACTGCATCTTGAGGAAATTGTACATCCAATACAGCACCGATTAGTTGTATAATCTTTCCAGTAGCCATTTTAAATCCTATGCGTAATTCGAAAACCTTGCCATTAAACTTGCGGTAGGTTCCAAAATTATTTCTGTAAGTTTCCGAGTAATATGTTGGCTTAACGGATCATTATTATTGTAAACAAACTGCAACTCCTTGATCATGTCACCACTATTATCAGCAGTTGCTTTCATTGTTGCTATCATTCAAGCAGCCTTTTCATTAGCTAAATTTTCAACGACGCTCTGATAAACTTATGATCCGATATAACGATGAAAGAAGGTATCTACTAGTATCTTCCATTAGATTTCTATAAATAATCAAAAGATTTCTTTTTTAAAATCTCATTATCATTCATGAGTAGAGGTGATAATTGAATTGATTAATCATTGCTACTTCAATTATTGAACTAACAAATTTGTTAGTTATCAGAAATAACTTATATATGCGTCATTCATCATAATGCTTGTGGTATTATTTTTATAGGTCTAATAAGATTAGACAGAGAAGGATTATCTCCTATTTCAGTTACTTGAACAAAAATATTACTACCAAGCGAATTAAAGAATAAACCTACGTTTTATAAGAAATTAATGCCAGTTAAATCTAAATACTTTTATTAATCATGTTTTTATTTCTGCTATCAGTAATTTTTAAATAAATTAATATTTAAGCCACTATATAAACTACTGTCAATTGAAAGAATTAAATAACAAGTACGTTTAAAATCATGCTTTTTAAGATATAGCTCTTTATATTCTGGATTGCTTAATTAATACCAAGTGATCAACTATATTACAGATAGTTTCTAGATAACTATGGATATATACGAATAAGCTTTTATGTTTTTCGCATTTTTGATGCAGCGATAATTTATCCACAAATCACTAGCTTTAGTGATTTTCTGTGTATTTTGTTTTGTACACTATCGATCTTAGAATGTATCTCTTTTAAGTCCGTTATTTCAGTTTATCATTATTAAACAAACTCTATCAATAAAGTCTGAATAGAATTACCAGGATTGAGTTGTTTAAAAAATGAAGAAAATATTTAAATTAGCTTGGATTTTATCGTTATACTTAAACTGTCTGATCAATTTCCTTTAGCAAGATAGAATGCTTATGAATAATATAAGTCCAGAAATGACAAATTACGTCTTAAAATCATTAATTTTTGCTAGTTCAACATCTTTTAGATAACCAGGTTAAGCTGTAAATAAAGATAATATTTGCTATCTGTTGATATAGGTGCATGCTGTTGCCTGTTTCAATAATTTAGTAACTTTCTGTTCATGGTTAATCTGCCTATGTATTGCATGATCTAAATCAGAAGCAAATTCTGAAAATACAAGTAACCTAACTTATGATACTGTGCTAAATGCAGTACGAATGCAACAAGATAATTTTTTGATGATCTTAATTTAAGATGAAAAATACTTACAGACATAATATTGATATCCATAGATTATTTGCCAAACGCAAATACCACGCGATTAAATAAGTTCTACTCTAAGAAAATTTTTTTATCTGTAATTGAAATAAGATTAGTAAATAACGAATGCAGAAATATCACCATCTTATTAAGTTTTAATAATCAGTAATGCAGTTGTTAATGAACCCGTATTTTACCTTTGATTTAAGAATTAGTAAATTTTTAATGTATTCGCCATTAACACTAACACAACAAGCGCCAATATCCTCCAAGCACACACTCTTAAATAAAATAAAATAAAGACAAAAAACATCACCATGATAGAGCTTTTCTTTTAGAGAAATCCAACAACAATAGTGAAATTTGTTGATAAGCAATCGCTTAGTTAGAGATATTATCATAAATAAATAGCGTATTTTTGCCTTGATCCATAAAATATTTCTGCATTGTAAAGTCAGTATAAAGCGAAACTATTGTAATGCTACAGATTTAGATAGTGTACATGCAAATACAACTATCGTATTATCGACTGCGCTTATATGGAAAGTAGTTCTTTTAATTTTAGTGCTAGATTAGTAATAATTTAGGATTTTTGCTCAATTGTTCATAAATACATTTTGTTTCTGAATCACGCCTGATTGATATTAGCATCAATAGCTAATACCAATTTTATTGGTTTGGTTATCATAGATACTTAAGTTATCTACGACACGCCAGATAGCTATCTCCATAGCATCAACTGATTTATGTAATGTTTCTACAGGTTGATCAATCGATTAACGATCAATACCATACCACAACCACATAAAAAAAGGTGCAATAATTTCAACACCAGAAAAACCGTAATATTCAAAATGTTATTTACCCATCAATAGGTTCACACAAGATGTTAACAACTAGTCTAAGTAATCCTCTATCTACAGAAATTTCGAGAATATAACTTATACACTTTACTTTTATACCTTTGGCTAACTTGGAATATAGTCAGATGACTAGTGCACAAACTGAGTCATGCTCTAAATTGAGTGCAATAGTACAATTATTGCTGGGTACTGCGATCATCTATCATCTCACCTTACATAACTTCAGCTAAGCTGTGAACATGAATAATTCATTCATTAATATAAATAATTATACATTAATTTTGGTGAGCTTCACTCACTACATCAAACTGAGCAATACGTTACTTGATCAGTTTGTTCACTAATTTCAGTGAAATCAAGTTTCATATTATTTAAGCTTCTTACAAGCTAAGACTGCAAAACGTTAGTTAAACGGTCAATACGCCCACGTACGCTACCATCAATAACTAGGTCTCCAGCACGAATAATGAGTCCTGCGATAACAGAGTTATCAATTTTACAATTCAGGTTAACCTTACAACATGATAAACGTTTTTCCATAGCTGAAGAAATTTTAAATTTCTGTTTTTTGTTTATCTCAGTAGCAGAAATGACGTTAATATCAACTGTTGACTCCAAGAAAGCACGTAATTGAATGAATTGCTTAAAAACCTCTGGTAGCGTACTTAGACGTCCGTTTTCAGCCATAATGCGAATTAGATTTCGAACATGTTCATCGATTTCATCAGCACAAATAGTGATAAATATTTTTGCTAATGTTTCTGGTGCTATTGAACAAGAAAGCAGCTGGTTACTTATTTGTTGGTTACTTGTTGCTTCAGCAATAAAACTGAGCATATTTCCCCATTTATCAACAACTTGGTTTTCTACAGCAAAATCAAAAGCTGCTTTGGCATAGGGGCGAGCAAGCATACTAATTTCAAACATAATACCAATTTTCTCCTTTAAAGATCGTTGATCAACTTATCAACAATTTCGATATTAGTATCCACATCAACTGAACGTTCAATTATTTTTTCTGCACATAAAATTGCTAACATGGCAACTTGTTTACGTAACTCTTCATGCGCACGCTTACGTTCAGCATTAATTTCAATTTGCGCCTGAGCAACGATCTTATTTCGTTCACTTTCAGCTTCTAATTTAGCTTCTTCAATCATTTGAATTCGTTGTTTATTGGTTTGTTCAATAATGATTTGCGCTTCTACTTTTGCTTTTCTCAGTTGTTCTATTGCATCAGCTTTCGCTAAGTTTAAGTTTTTTTTAGCTCGTTCTGCAGAAGATAAACTGTCAGCAATTTCTTTTTGACGTTTTTCAATTGCCGCCATAATTGGTGGCCATATGTACTTCATACAAAACAAAACAAACAGGATAAATGCAATAACCTGGCCGAAGATTGTTGCATTAAAATTCATCACACAATACCTCTTTAAAAATTAACATATTAATGATCTTTCTGATTCCGCTTATATTATTAAGAAATTGCGAACATCAGATATAGTCTAAACCAACAGCAATCATCGAAATGGAATTAATTAAGACCATAAAACAACAAAGAACTTCGTGCGTATATGTATATAGAGTAATGAAATTGGCTTACGAGAAAGAAGCATTTTCTAAAGATTTTTCCTTAATGATGCCAACATTAATTGCAGCATTATTAGCTGTTAATCCCATCATTACAGTAGTAGTCATATGCAGCAGATTCATGTTTATGTTTCCTATGACAGTCTCTAGTTTGTTTAAGTTAAATAAAATTTATTAATAAGTTGAATTTAATATTTCCTTACACCATTGATAACTAAACAATAGTTAAACTGTAAAAATAAAATCTTGCAATGTTATAATCAGCATATGGGAAATCATACATGATACGTTAAGTATCCACCAATGTCACCAAGGTAATAAAGCTTTAGTAAGAATGAAGATTAATTCACCTCAATACATATTACTAAATAACCGCAAACTTAGATATGCTACCTGTTTAGATAGCATGTTAATATCTTCAAGAATCAAATTAATAGAAATAAAAAATAGGATGGTTTAATGATTGCAAAGTTAATTCTTCCATAAATCCACTTAATCCTTTCATTTTGATAGCATAGAAAATGATAAAGATAAATACAGCAATCGTCATTGACATAGTAAAGCTTACATCTGCTGTTAGAAAAACATGTAATGCAGATAAACCATGCTAATGTTCTCCTATATATGTAAGTAAGTCTGGTTGCTAACAAATTTATAGTGTTCATTAACAACATCTAAACAAACAGCGTTAAAACTAAAAGTGTAATGACTTTTTACTTATCATGATACATAATATCACGATTTGTATTATAGACTGAACTGATGCCCACTTTTATTACAGTTTTTAATTTAGTAGGTACGCCTCTTGATACATTAACAGCAATCTTCTAAAGATCCAAAAGAAAATAATTTCAAAAGATAACCGAAAAAAACAAGTTAATGTTTAACGTTCAAAAGTTAGATCAATTATGATTGCGGAGATCAACTAATTTGAAGGTACGTAATTCTAATAATTGAAGATTATTTAGATTGTGTGCTATATAATTTCCAGCAGTCATCATTTCTCCTGAAGCAGAAATGATGTTTTTTACCATTTTGTTGGTTTAAACTTCTGACTGTTTAGTTAGAACTTATGTAATGATGTGAATAATCAACAAATCTAAATAGATTAATAATATCTTATGATATAAATTCTTCTTTCAATATATTAAAAGCAACTATCAATATAGTTATTGGTATAGTAATTTTTACTCATTTAACAATAGTAAAAAACTATGCAATGTTAACAGGAAATATTTTTTATTGCCTTTTATTTTTAATAACGTATTAACAGTATAAATAAATTATTTAGATAATGAATATACGAATTCATGCACAAAAACAGATAAGTTCTATTCCACACTATTTATGTAAAAAACTATGCTGAAAATTACAAACCTCACATTAACTGAAATAAAAAAATTTTTGAAGTAATTTTAAGTGTTGCAGTATGATACAGAGATGAGTCTTATGTTCTCCAAGTATTTTAAACCTTAAATTTCTTAATGCGTATAAAACTACTTTTGCTCAAGAGGTTTGTCAAGAAATAAAAAGCTGTAAATTATATGACTAATTAAAATAAATTTAATCTATTAAGTAGCGAAAACTTGAACGTAGCACACTATTGTTGTATGAGCGGCGTAGCTACGCTGCTTCTGGTATGTTTATTACACTTAGCACTGTTTTATACTCTGCGACATGTTAATTTTTTAGGAATTTCAGCAATATGGCTTGGAATAATCTCCTAGAAAACCTAAATCAGGTAAATCAGAAAGATAATATGTGACTTTAGATGTCATACCGATTGTTTATCAGAATCACCTTATGATCTACATCCTAAAATTAATGATGATAGACAAACTAAATTTTTTATGACATCTAAAATAGGCTATATAGCAATGTATACAACTTGAAGTTGGACCTCAATTTTTTTAACATGCAAGTATTATCAGACTCCAGTCATGATTATCCTAGTTTTTAAGCAACGAGGATAGTGGTTTGGTGGGCTGTGTTTATCTAGACAGCTACATCCTGAAGGGCCATAAGGCCAAGTTGATGTGGACTAGTTATACAACTACATTGAAGCAGCACAATGACTGAAAGTATACTTGCAGATAAATTCATTACCTTACCTATGGTAATAGGTAATCCTCATCTACTTAAGCCACTAGAGCAAATAGAAAGATAACTTAGCGGATACACATTAATAATGTGTACAGGAGAACGATTTCTATTTCTCTGGCAAGATACCAACATGGCAATTTATTCAGATATCTCCTCACACACTAACTAAATTGCTTTTCATTATTGATGACTGTTGGAATAATTTTCTTGAAAACATGCTAAAGCTATCAGCTTGTTAGACCAATCTAACTGTCGAGAGAATTCTTGCTTTTGGAAACTTGTGTCATGGTAGTATGGTTATCCGTCATTACTGCTGTGCTTCTCCTAAATGTTTTAGGCACCATTTTTCTGTAAAAGTTTTAATTTCAAAACCATGCAAGTTCATGCGGTTTTTAAAGCTACGCAGCAAGTAATTAGAACAGCAGGTTCATGTTTTGCTTGTGATTGTCACTGGTGTGTGGGAGCAACCACATTTACTTTCAGTATATGACGCATCTTTTTGCCTTTTCAATAATAATTAGTGCATACTTGACACCATTTTGTGTTCCATACACGCGCTGTTGGTTATGCTCAGTTTGCTAGCAAAGAGGATATAAAAACTAGTATTTTTTTGCCTTGTATACTTCTTTTCAACAACTCAATCAACATAAGCATGTTTATGTTTGCGTTAGCAGCACCGGTCTGAATATTAAAGATGCTATTACGTAATGTAAACTATTTTTCAAAAAAATAGCAGAAGAAATCTGGCTATGGAGTTGGTCCACTTGCTGTATCAGGGTGCTGCGTCACATCTATGACTTGATAAATCCATGTAGTCTTTTATTGGCCTTGATTTTCTTTTTTCGGTATATCCATGACATGTTGTAGCAGTTGTATCCTTAATTTAAGGGACAGTAAGGCCGCACTATGAAAGTGTACTTTTCTAAAAAATAAAAGTGGGTGTAATAATATAAGCCTGAAATACATATGTCGTTAAATTAAACGACAGCGTCTCTCTATCCGCATAAAAACTGCGGCATTACAGAGAATAGCAACTTTGCCTGATAGTTTTATGCATTATTACTATGATGCTACAGAACTTAACAACACTTGTGGCAGATAATAACGCAAGAGGAGATGATCTGGCAATATGCCAGCCAGATTCTGAATAGGCATTTTTAAAATGATCCGTTATCATATATTTTTGTTGAATAGTAAACGTGGAACACTATTACATAATGGGAATAAGGCTGTGGAGATGAAGGCTACTAAAAAACATTATAAATAGATGTTCTACCTAAATTTCTGATAAAAGGAATGACTGCGCACATAGATTTTAAGAATTATATCTAATTCGTTAAAAATAACTTTATGATGCTGATCATAAGCGTTCTTGTAAGGCATTTTTATTGCTAAAAATAAAAGGTTGCTAGCTCGTAGATTTTTTTGTATATAAAAGTAATGATAAATTTATTTGTTACAAGCAGCATATACTGCTGAACATTGTATTTTATTTGTTCTCGTTTAACTTTTAAGCCTTGTTGATCAAAAATACGGACTGTTCGACAAATTACTTCAGCAATATTAGCTTATTTTAAAGTGATAAAACAATGCGTAACTAGACTAGCAAAATCGTTAGTTTATCTTATGCTAAGAAATTTTTATCAAGATCTAAACCTTATAATTAAGGTGTACCTTAAACGCGCAGTACCCAGCAATTCAGGAGCACGACTATCCATTATGACGGTATCGCGTAAGCGCCTTTTAGTTATGGGAGATAATACTCTGTACAATTTCAAGAAACGTTCTGCTTTTTATAATTCCAAATCTGTTAAATGCGCTATGACTTCGATATTAGTTTCTATCTAAACTAAAAATATATTTTTGTTTTTTAAGAAGTTATTCTTATTTCTCGTGTATGGTATTTTGGATATTGTAGCTATCTTGCTAATTGATTTCATAAATAAGTGTAACAATAGAAATATGATATCTCATGAAAAACTCTACACTACAGGTATCCACGAAACAAAATATTAGCTGTAATCCTTTATATAAACTCAGCTACTAATAGTACTAGTCAGCTAATAACCACCATCGTTAAGGCTGAAGGTAGAGACCCATGTTATCGCAGTATGCTGAATGACGCGCCTTATCTACAAATCCATGCCGTCGTTAGTAATAGTTAGTTCTTGAATAGAAATATACAGACTTATATAAGCGATGTTGAAATTGAAGTGTCTTAAGGGTCATGGTGGTAATTGTAGCTCAAACGGAATATGCTTTAACAGCTAGTTGTATACCCTTATTTGAAACATGCAAAAATTCTGAAGAATTGCTGCCATGGCTGTACAAGGTAAATGTATAACTATACACCGGTAATTTTTACAAAGATCCTTACTTTTATATAAGGCGTAGTCTTTGTGAAAAAAGACATGGTCTTTATGTGAGTGCTATTATGAGACTAAAACAGCAATGGCTTGAAGCAGCACAGCCAATTGTTCTGCCTGTGTGATTTAATCTATACGAGCTACCTTTTATTTATTGACTGATGGCATACTAAAGTCCTGTAAGGGAAAATTATTGGCTTTACTTTCTATGATATCGTAGTGCTCACTGAGCATGGACGTAAGGAGCTACTTTCGACTGAAGATGGTTGTAGATAAAATAAGAAGCGAACTCTGATGGCTAAACTTCTAGATGGCTTGTGAGCGAGTGGTTTAACCGTGCCTCCAAGGCTTACTACTAGAGGTGTTGTGTCCTTTGTTTTTTTTGGAATACAAATGATAAAGATATTCCTGAGCATATAGCAGCAACGATGCTATTTGATAAAAAATACATAATGTACTAGGTTTACTCATTAAAGACATGAACTTGAAAGTTAAGGCTTGTCTTCTTAGCTGTAGGGCTGGTTAGTAAGAGCGTGATGATGCTTCTAATAACGCCATTGATATTTTTTTATTAACAAAGATTTTTAGCGAAGTATCTGTTGCAGAGATTAATAAGCTGAAGAAAAATCAAGAAGAAGTGCTGGTGTTGTGGAATTCTACAAATTCCTGAATCAAAGGACTAGGCGTTAATGAAAGTGATGAAGCTAATTGAATTAGCTTTTTCGACAGTGTGTGAGCTTACAAAGCATCCGCACGAAAAACTGTACTTCAATAAAAACACCATTTTAAATGATATTTAACTGCTGTAGTCTACTTAGAAAAAACTGTAATCGGCCTGAAATAGAATTTCAGTCTGTCTGATCAAATCACTTGTGCTGTTGTGTTGTGTATAAAGAACCTCAAATTTAAGGATGAATAGCAACCTGCGAAGCATCAAAGCGGACTTGGTCGTCATGCTCTAGATTTGCTAAGAATTCCATTGTTAATCCAAGCGAAACATATTTAGATATATTTCGGTGGATGTAGGTTACATTTTTTTGTTTTGCTTATTCATGATGAGTTCCAAACAGGTTTGTGCAATACATATTGTGGTACACATTACAGCATGTTTTCTACTTCATTAGCAAGAATCTTAACTAGTTACATGTTTCACATAATTAGATCATATTATTGTGCTGTATTATCATCAAGCACCTCACCTCTAAAGCCACTGTATTCATAACATCTACACTCCAATCAACGAAGTCATTCAATAAATATTTCAGTTATATTAGGTTTGTGATACTGTGAATACAATTCTAGATATCGATTTCCATTCCAAAATAGATAAGCATATTGCTATTTATGCTGCTGTAACTAACTTGATTAGTATATTTGATATTAATGGTTTAAAAAGACTGTAGATCTGTAGATCTTGATGTTTTTTTCATAAAATAGATGAATAATCATCACTATTTATTTTACTGACTATTTTTCTTTATTGGACGCTGCCAATTGAGAATATGGCGCTGTTTAATACGACTAATAACAAGTTCATTTTCCTTAACATCATTAGTAAGTGTAGTTCCAGCACCAATAGTTGCTCCGTTAGCAACGCTAACTGGAGCTATTATTTGCGTATCTGAGCCAACAAAAACATTGTCACCAATGTTTGTTTTAAATTTGTTAGCTCCATCATAATTGCAAGTTATTGTTCCTGCACCAATATTAACATTCACACCAATTTCAGCATCGCCTAGATAACTTAGATGTCCTGCTTTAGAACCCATACCTAAAGCAACGTTTTTAACCTCAACAAAATTACCAATATGCACTTTATCTGCTAGTTTAGTTCCTGGACGTAAATGAGCAAAAGGGCCAACTCTACAATCGGTAAATAATTTTGATCCTTCTATCACTGAATAAGAATTAATAATTGAATTATCATCTATCTTACAATTTTTTAATATACATCCAGTATGAATATGTACATTATTACCAAGTACAACATCACCTTCAATAATAACATTAGTATCGATAATTACGTTATGGCCATGCTTTAATGTGCCACGCAAATCAAAACGAGCAGGATCAATAATCATAACACCTGCTAACAATAATCTTTCTGCCTGCTCTTGTTGATAAATGCGTTCAAGACATGAAAGCTGTAAACAGTTATTCACGCCTTCCATTTCACTCAATTTTTTAGGATGAACTGCATTTATTTTACGACCTTCTTGATGTGCCAAGGAAATGATATCAGTAACATAATATTCATTATTTGCGTTATTATTATTAAGTTTTTTTAACCATCGCTTTAAATCAGCGCCATTAGCAACTAATATACCGGTATTAATTTCATTAATTCTGGCTTGATTTTCTGTTGTATCTTTTTGCTCAACAATAGCAATTATTTTACCTTTTTCACGAATAATACGTCCGTAACCTGTCGGTTCATTAACAATTGCCGTCAATAACCCTATTCCACCATCTGGCTTAGCTTCTATTAATCGTTGAAGTGTTTCTTTTGTGATTAGTGGAGAATCACCATAAAGCATCAGGATATCTTCATTATCAGAAAAATAAGGGGCTGCTTGCTGCATTGCATGCCCTGTTCCTAATTGTTCTGGCTGTAATATCCAATTAATAAGTTGATTAGCTAAAGCTAATTTAATTAAATTAGCACCATGACCATAAACTAAATGAATATTAGTTACTCCAAGTGATAATGAGGTATCGATAACATGCTGCACCATTGGTTTACCTGCTAGTGGATGTAAAACTTTTGGTAAATCAGAGTACATACGGGTACCTTTACCAGCCGTGAGGATTACAATACTTTTTTGATTCATGGACATAAAAATCTAATAACTCCATCAGTTAGTTAGCTAACAATAAAATTATTTATTGGACAAATTACTAAATATTTTGTTAAAATAAAAAAGCTTTTTATCGTGATAAAAAGATAAGGAGTAAAAAATAAATAAGTTGTATAACTGCATGTATTTACCTAATTTTTATAAAAATTAGGTAAATATTAAATAATTTCTTAGGAAGAAATTATTTTTTTATAAGCTCGATAACACGCAATTTAGCAATTGCTTTTGCTAACTCTGCTGATGCTTGAGCATAATCGATATCACAATGTGCTTTGCGAATATACGCTTCTGCTTTACGCTTTGATTCTAATGCTTTTGCTTCATCTAAATCCTTTCCACGAATTGCTGTATCAGCCAGTACAATAACACCATTTTGTTGAACTTCAAGAACACCACCAGAAAGATAGATCAGCTCTTTTTCACCAAACTGTTTAAAAATAGATATCATACCAGGCTTAATGATAGTTAGCAACGGTGTATGTTGAGGATAAATCCCAAGCTCCCCTTCTGTGCCTGTCACTTGGATTTTTTGTACAATGCCGTCAAACATCTGCTTTTCAGCACTTACTACAACCAGATGGTATGTCATTTGAGCCATATCAACCTCCCATCAAAGACATTATAAATTTTTTGTTTTTTTAGTTTATCTTCTCGATAGTACCTAGCCTATAAAAGGCTTGCTAGGGCAGATGATATAATTACCAATGTAAATTGACTTTAAAGCAATGGATAATTTCTTTTAAAGAAACTAATTTTTTCTGTAAACCACTGAAAACTTTAGCTATAAAGAATAATTGAGATAGGAAGTGCTATATTTTATCATCAGCGCGGCCAACACAACAATCAATTTATCTTCTTTAGACAGCTCATCCATTCCAAGAATAGCAATGATAGCTTTCAATTCTTGATAACGCCATTCAATAAACTGAATATAACCACCTGCTAGGTCGTACTGTTCCCCCACTACAACCAATTGATTAAGGTGATTAGTTATTAAATTAAATGGATTAAGAGCAGGATAAATACCTCATAACGCAATTTGATAAGTAAAAACGACAGTTATATCCAAATAAGCAAAATAGTTAGTGAAGAGAAGTATCATTCAAATCATCAGCAGGAACATATACTAACTAAATAGATGTAATTAAACCGCTTTTAGTTGATGTAATCAGGTATTTCAATAAACCTGTTTCTTCCGTTAATATCGGTTGATAACTTGCTGATGAAGGCATACGATTCAGTAATGCCTATACCTCTATTCCTTGTAATGTATAGATGTAAATGTTATCGATAAATAATAATACATCCAGGCCTTCATCATGAAACTTCTCTATAATTATCAATTTTGCAAAAGCAACATGTATATATTTTTCAGTTGGTTCATTCATCTGAGCATAAACTAGAGAAATTTTCTCTAATCAATTTAAATCGATTGTTTTGTGATAGAAATCATTATCTTCAGAAGTCCAGATGATCTCCTCGTTTATACCAGCAAAGATTTAATAATCAGAATGCTTACTCATAATATTACAAATAAGTTTCATTATGGTTACTAGTTTACCAACATACTAGCACAAGTAAATAATCATACTTTTCCTCCTTTAGCAAAGAGGAAAAATAGATCTATAACTTTAATAGCGATTTTATCTAATTCAGTTGAATTAAATAAATCTGAATAATTTAAATTGGCATAATGAATAGCTCAACCTTCTTTTTCATAGATCTCACATTTCATATCGATAGTTGGTTACCTAATATATGCATGATGCATCTCAATATTGCCTTACTGAATGGCACTTCAATTGGGTGTGAGCTAAATCAATATGGTCTAAAACCAGTTTTAAAGCATTAGAAATGCAATGTTGTGATGGAATGAACAATCAACAATGCAACCTTATTGTTGCTAAATTTCTAATATTAATTTGTCTTTACAATTTTATTATCCAAAAGCGAATCATACAATTTTGGTACCGCATCTTGAGGAATTTTGAGATCCACTAAGGCGCTCCGATTAATCTGGATAATCTTTTTAGTAGCCATCTTAAATCCTCTACCTAATTCGTAAACCTAGATATTAAACTGCGGCAGCTCCAGAAACTATTTCGATAAGTTCCTGAGTAATGCTAGCTTGACGAGTTTTATTATGAACAAACTGCAAGTCCTTGATCAGGTTTCCACCATTATCAGTAGCAGCTTTCATTGCTACGATTCGAGCAGCTTGTTCACTAGCTAAGTTTTCAATGACGCTCTGATAAACCTGTGATTCTATATAACGACGCAACAGGATATCTAGTAGTATCTTTGGATCAGGCTCATACAAATAATCCCAAGATTTTTTTTTCAATGTTTCATCATCACCAGCAAGTAGAGGTAATAATTGAATACTTATTGGTACTTGAATCATTGTATTAACAAATTTGTTGGTTACCAAAAACAACTTATCTAGATGCCCTTTATCATATGCTTCTAGCATAATTTTTACAGGTCCAATAAGATCAGACAAAGAAGGATCATCTCCCATTCCGCTTACTTGAGCAACAATATTACTACTAACCGAGTTAAAGAATGAAATTGCTTTAGAACCAATTAATGCCAAATCAATCTGAACACCTTTATCAGTCCATATTTTCATTTCTATCAGTAATTTTTTAAATAAATTAATATTTAAGCCACCACATAAACCACGGTCAGTTGAAACAATTAAATAAGCAATACGTTTAACATCACGCTCTTTAAGATATGGATGTTTATATTCCAAATTACCTAATGCTAAGTGACCAATTACACTACGCATAGTTTCTGCATAAGGACGACTAGCTGCCATGCGCTCCTGTGTTTTGCGCATTTTGGATGCCGCAATCATCTCCATAGCTTTACTGATCTTCTGTGTATTCTGTACACTAGCGATCTTAGATCGTATCTCTTTTGTGCTTGCCATTTAAGCTTATCCTTATTTTTCATGTTCTGAAATATAATATGGGTTTTTTATAATAAAGGTTTAATTTTGAACTAATTTTTCATAGACTTCAATGGAGTTTTATTATGCTCAATATTGATTGATGTAATTCATAATTGTACATCTAAACATATCGATGCAAACACTATTGAATCTCAAGCTCTTTAGCAAAATTGAAATGATGGTTTTTCAGTTTATCTTCTATGCGTCTATTAAATAGTTTGACTATACCATTCGCTTGAGGATGCCTCTGTTTGGTGATCTATGTCTCTGTCTATAACTGGACTCTGTATACAAACTGGTAAATTCATTTTTTTGTGTGTGAACGTTTTTGCAGACTAAAAAGGTGGTCTATAAATTCTTTGCCATTGTCTCTAAGTAGCATATGCATAGCAATGGGAGATGATCACTTAAGATTACGTAAGAAATCTTGAGCATTAGCCTCGATCTTCTTAAAATTATAAAAACTGATAAAACCCATCTATTTGCGCGATCTTTACATAGAAAAATATAAACTTATGGAGTTTCGTTTGATATTTACGAAAAGCATTTCACATCTACTTGCAAATAACACAATAGGCTTATACGTTTTAAACGCTTTATGCTTCTTTTTTATGAGTGCTACTTGCTGCTTCATATTTCTTCATTTTATGAAAATTCTCAACACAACAGTAGCCTGCATAAACAGCGATCCAGTCCGAGATGATCAAGATACAACGATGTTCAGGAATTCGCATGCAATTGCCAGTAGATAGTAAATGTGGAGGAAATATTTTTTGTAGAAAAACGACTACTGCTTACTGAGCAGGCTACAGCATCATCGGCAAAGGATTGAAATATAACTGTTATCATCAACATCATCTTGTTTTTATCATTTAGAAACAGTAAGTTCGGATATGTCATGATGCTTAGCAAAGTAGAGGAAAGTTCTTTGCTTTCCTGAGAAGGACGAACTAATTTTAGATGTTGTAGTTGCCTGATGATGTGGAGAGTCCCTAACAATCATGATATTTTGCTAGCAACCATATCTTTCACAGTAGCCCCTATTGCAATGAATATGGATGGCTAGTACGACTAGAGTCTTTTATATAATAATTCTGGACAAAACATTTATTAACCAAATGATCTTAGATAAAGGTCGAATAGAATTATTATCAGGATTGAATTGCTTTAAAAGAATTGAGCAAGGCATTTAACTTAGCTTCAATTTCATCATTATATTTACCTGTTTGATCAATTTCTTTTAGAAAGATAGGATGCTCGCGAGTAACATAAGCCACCAATGATGACTCAAAATCACCAATTTTTGCTAGTTCAACATTTTCTAGATAACCACGTTCAGCAGCAAATAACGATAAGGCCTGTTGTGCAATTGACATTGGTGCATACTGTTTCTGTTTCAATAATTCAGTAACTTTCTGACCATGGTTGAGTTGCTTACGTGTTGCATCATCCAAATCAGAAGCAAATTGTGAAAATGCAGCTAACTCGCGATATTGTGCTAGCGCGGTACGAATACCACCAGATAATTTTTTGATAATCTTAGTTTGAGCCGCACTACCTACACGGGATACTGATATTCCTGGATTAACTGCTGGCCGAATACCAGCATTAAATAAATTAGACTCCAAGAAAATTTGTCCATCTGTAATTGAAATAACATTAGTAGGTACGAATGCAGAAACATCACCAGCTTGAGTTTCAATAATAGGTAATGCCGTTAATGAACCAGTTTTGTTTTTGATTTTACCATTAGTAAATTTTTCAACATATTCAGGATTAACACGCGCAGCACGCTCAAGTAAACGAGAATGAAGATAAAAAATATCACCAGGATAGGCTTCACGTCCAGGAGGACGCCGTAACAATAGCGAAATTTGTCGATAAGCAACCGCTTGTTTAGATAGATCATCATAAACAATTAGCGCATCTTCGCCACGATCCCTAAAATATTCCCCCATTGTACAGCCAACATAAGGCGCAAGGTATTGTAATGCTGCAGATTCAGATGCTGTAGCAACAACAACTATTGTATTATCAAGTGCGATGAGCTCTTCTAATTTGCGTACCACATTAGCAATAGTTGAGGCTTTTTGGCCAATTGCTACATAAATGCATTTTATTTCCGAATCACGCTGATTAATGATGGCATCAATAGCTAATGCTGTTTTACCAGTTTGGCGATCACCGATGATTAATTCACGTTGACCACGCCCGATGGGTGTCATAGCATCAACTGATTTATATCCTGTTTGTACAGGTTGATCAACCGATTGACGATCAATAACTCCTGGTGCAATAACTTCAACAGCAGAAAAACCGTCATGTTCAATAGGCCCTTTTCCATCAATAGGTTCACCAAGGGTGTTAACAACTCGTCCAAGTAATCCTCTACCTACAGGTACTTCAAGAATACGACCTGTACACCTTACTTTCATACCTTCGGCTAAGTTGGAATATGGTCCCATGACTATGGCACCAACTGAGTCACGCTCTAAATTTAGTGCAATAGCATAACGATTACCAGGTAGCGCGATCATTTCGCCTTGCATAACTTCACCCAAACCCTGAATACGAATAATCCCGTCATTAACAGAAATAATTGTACCCTCATTCTGAGCTTCACTCACTATATCAAACTGAGCAATTCGTTGCTTAATCAGTTCACTGATTTCTGTGGAATTTAGTTTCATATGCTCCAATTCTCTTACATTAAGATTAAAAACATCAGTTAAACGTTCAATATGCGCACTATAGCTGCTCCATCAATATTCTTTACAGCAAGAATAATAATTCTTGCGGATAACAGACTTATCAATTTTGCAATTCAGCTTAACCTTACACGACAGACGTTTTCCTATCGTTGCAGAAATTTTAAATTTCTGTTTTCATTTAGCTTAGTACCACCAGACACCAGAAATGACGTCAATATCAATAGTTAACTCCAGTAAAGAGCGTAATTGAATAAACCGCTTCAAAATCTTTTATAGCATCTCCTTTTGGGAGATGCTTGGTTTCACACATAACACGAATTAGATTTCTAATATGTTCATCGATTGCATCAGAACAAATGCTGATATTTTTTGCTAATGTTTCTAATGCTATTTAACCAGAAACTATTTAACTTATTTATTGATTATGGGTTGATTTATCAATAAAATTGAACATATTTTGCCATTTATCAAAAAGTTGTTTTTTACAGCACAAGCAAAAGCTGCTTTTGTATATAGTAGTGGGCGAGCAAGCATAGTAATTTTAGACATATTCCAATTGCCTTCTGTTACAGTTAGTTCAGTAATTTATCAACAATGTCGCTATTAATAGCTATATCAACAGAATGTTTAATTATTTTTCTTTACCTGAAATTGCTAAAATAGTAACTTATTTACGTAAGTCTTAAGGTGTGCCATGCTTACTCTCGGCATCAATTTCAATTTACGTCTGAGCAACGATCTCCTTGCGTTCAGTTTTAACTTCTAGTTTAGATTCTTCAATAATAATTTTTTTGTTTTGTTTTTCTCAGTCGTTTGCTGCATCAGCACATCATCGGCTTTCGCCAAGTCCAAATTTTTAGCTCGCTCTGCATAAAGATAACACGTCAACAATTTCTTTTTGATATTTCTTAATCGCCATCATAATTAGCAGCTATATATACTTCATTAGCGGCTATATATACTTCAAGCAAAAGAAAATAAAAACATATTAGAGTGCGCGAGGATTGTCATATTGCATTAAAATTCATAGCACAATACAATTTTGAAAATTAAGATATTAATGTTCTTTCTTAATTTAGTTTATATTATCAAGTAACTGCAAACATCAGATATAGCCCAAGACCAACAGCAATCATAGGAATAGCATCAACTAATCCCATTACAATAAAGAACTGCGTACGTAATAAAGGAATTAAATCTGGTTGACGAGCAGCACCTTCTAAAAATTTCCCTCCTAGGATGCCAATACCAATTGCAGCGCCAATTGCTGATAATCCCATCATTACAGCAGCAGCCATGTACAGCAGATCCATATTTAGATTTTCCATTACAGTCTCCAGTTTATTTCAGTTAAAAAATTTATTAATAAGTCGAATTAATGTTCTTCTGATGCCATAGATAAATAAATAATAGTTAGAACCATAAAAATAAAGGCTTGCAACGTAATAATTAATATATGGAAAATAGCCCAGGGTAGGTTAAGTATCCACTGAGACCACCAGGGTAACAAAGCTGCAATAAGAATGAATATCAATTCACCTGCATACATATTACCGAATAATCGTAAACTTAGAGATACTGGTTTAGACAATAGGCTAACCCCTTCAAGAATCAAATTGATAGGAATAAGGATAGGATGATTGAATGGTTGTAAAGTTAATTCTTTCATAAATCCACTTAATCCTTTCATTTTAATACTATAGAAAATTATCAAGATAAATATACAAATCGCCATTGAAATGGTAATGCTTACATCTGCAGTTGGAACAACACGCAATGCAGGTAAACCAAAGTAATATTTTCCAATATATGGAAGTAAATCTATTGGTAACAAATCCATGGCATTCATTAAGAACACCCAAATAAACACCGTCAATGCTAAAGGGGCAATGAGGTTGCTCTTACTATGAGACATATCACGAACGGTATTATCGACAAAACCGATGAGCATTTCTATTGCAGTTTGTAATTTATCAGGTATGCCGCTGGTTGCATTAATGGAAATTCTTCTAAAGAGGCACAAGAAAATAATTCCAAGGATAACCGAGAAAAAAAGCGAGTCAATATTTAACGTCCAAAATGTTGGATCATTGTTATGATGAGGATCAACTAATTTGAAGGTGCGCAGGTTTAATTGAAGATTATTTAGATGGTGTCCTATGTAACTTCTCGTGGTCATCACTTCTCCTGATGTAGACATGATATCTTTTACCCTCTTGTTCTTTTAACAATGCTCACTATTTAATTACAATTTGTGTAATGATATGAATAATTAACATAGCTAAATAAGTTAAACATACTGGTACAAATACTGCTTTAAATATATCCATAGAAATTACTAATAGAGTTATTGTTATAGTAACTTTTATTCCATCAGCAAAGCTAAAAAATCATGCAAATATAAATAGGAAGATCTTTTTCAAGTGCTTTTTGATAAGCTG
Source organism: Arsenophonus sp. (assembly GCA_046530935.1). Taxonomy (GTDB): domain Bacteria; phylum Pseudomonadota; class Gammaproteobacteria; order Enterobacterales; family Enterobacteriaceae; genus Arsenophonus. The sequence goes on along the minus strand of JBHEQW010000013.1, from coordinate 5,097 downwards.
CTAACTGTATAAATAAGGCATTAGATAAGCAACATGCAAATCCACCCATAAAAGCAGATAAGCCAACGTTATAGACTATTCATGTAGAAAACTATAAAACTATAATGAGGATTACAACTCCTATTAACTGAAATAACATAGTTTAAAGCAATTCAAGCATTGTAGAGGGAGGATACACAGACATGACTATTATATTTTCCAAGCATCTTAAACATTAACTTTCTGAGAAGTTATAAAAACAGCCTTTGCTCAAGAGTGTCAAAAAATAAAAACCTTCAGATTATACGACTATTTAAAATGAATTCAATCTATAAGTGACGAAAACGTGAACCTAACAGACGCTACATGTTTTGGAAATGTTCATGAGCTAAGTGCTATTTTATATTTTGCGGTATGTTTTTTAATAATTAATCAAAATAGATATGAACAAGTTTTTTAAAAAATCATAGCAATTACTCATAACTTTTTATCTTATACTGCCTTTTTATCTAAAGCGATTTAGATCTCCTTTCAAGCTAAAAGTGATTATGTAGTGGGAAGCCATTTGATTTTTTTATGACAGCAAAAAAATGGCATACAGAAATGCATACGACTCAGAGTTCTCAATTTTTTCTTGACGCACAGATTGGATGATTATACAATCCTATAATAAAATAATAAGTGGGGGATAATCTGTGATTTTGAGCAAATTCAGGCAAATTTGATAAGCATGAATTATGAGATCAGTGAGGAGGAGGCATATCTGAAAGTATATCTGCCGATGAATTCATAACCTATACGTATATGAAACTGGTAGAGATTATCCTCGTTTCTTTTGCTCCATTGGACAAATATATTGATAACTGTGCTAAGAAATCTGCCAAATGTAAACAGGATAATCATTTTTGTTTCAGTAGCGAAAGAAATAAATATGATAATTTACTCCAATGTATACTACTAAGTATACTACTTTTTCTAGCTAAACTACTTTTTGGCATTTATGAGAGGTATAATAAATTTCTTAAAAAACGGTAAAAGTGTTAGTTATTAGACCCGTTTATCTTCAGAGTGAATGCTTACATACAGAAGCATTTGTTCCAAGTTGGAATGTGGCTTAAAACCAACAAGTCGCGCTTCTGCTGTGCCTCTCATGAATGTTCTCAGCGCAGTTTTTTCTGCTGAAGCCGTAAGTCAAAAACCTGCAGGTTATGCGGCTTTAAAGCTAGCGAGCTGTGGTTAGCACAGAATGTTCATATTTTCCTGATTACAACTGACAACATATTACTTTCACTAATGCCAATCTTCTTTGCCTTTTTCAGAAATAACTTCTCGGCATACTCAACGTTCTATTTTGCACTATCACCTGCGTTATGCTAAGTTTGGCACGCAAACAAGATATGGAAATTTATATTTTCTATGCCTTTCATGCTTTTATGATTTATAACTGAATCAACATCTGCATGTTCATATTTCTGTCATCCGTGTAGAGGTTTGGATATTAATATGCTGTACTGCATGAACTGTTCTTCAACAAAAACATTATAAAAAATTTGTCAATGTACTGTTATTTGATTTCTTTGTCATAGCTATGACCTAATAAATCTCACTAGTCTTTCTGCTCTAGAGCAGATTCGCAAGTAGGAAGTAGTGGTGGAGTTATTTGAATGTGTAGAATACCGATCTTATTGAAAAGTGAGCTTTTCTGAAAATACGAAAGTTGGTCTGTCATGGCGTGAAATGCCTCTGGTGCTGCTAATTACCTTAAACATCATTCCTAAACCCACATGTAGGTATTCTAGTCAAAACTGAGACATTATACCGATGTGGATAGCTTGTATATCATTACACTATGACTACCCACCTGACCAAGCAGTATCGGCAGTAGTTATTCTGGCATAGAAAGATATGATTTTGTGCTGTATCAGGCATATTCCATGTTTGATAATTTAATATGCTTTGGCGCTACTATGCTTTATTCTCTAATCGCAACCGAAGCACGCAACTAAGCACGTAATTAGCGAAGTTATATAAGACACTGGAGATAACATCTCGCAAAAAACCTAAAAAATCGTTGGTTTTCTAGTTCTGATGAAATGTTCCTTGCGCACAGATACGTGCAAATGCATTCTGTGTTGGCGACAGGTTACTTTTTATCAACACTCAGTTTGCCAAACAGGCAACGAAATTATTATCAGAAAGAATGCATAAAATGGGAAAATAATGGTTGTTAAAAAATCCTATGGTTAATATCCATAAAATTAGTTCATGGCCCAAATAATATTCACTCTAATGAAATTTTCACTTATAATAAACTACCTAGTATAAACTGATTATAGTTCTTTTAAGCAATAAAGGATGTATTTTAGTCTTCACTTAAATAAAGATTTAATTTCTTAACCATAAATAAAACAACTATATTCCATGGAATATACTCTCAGTCATACTTTTAATCAGCTTGTATAATTGCTCATGTTTTAATGTGGAATTCCTTAGCAATAACTCTTTAATTATTCAACTTTATTAGGTTTGTGTGACTAATTTCATGCTGGTTGGCAAGGCGTTTATAGCATTTACTTACATCCGAGTAAAAGATGTGCGCTTTATCTATGATCAACTTAAGAAAACGCCTAACACACTCTTCATTAAAACTCTTCAAGAATCTCTTCGATCATATTACATATTTATATCTGGAGATAAAGATTGCAATTCGTTTTTTTATTTTATTTTCTCATATTTTGATTGTTTTCTAGCTATTCTATCTAAGATATAAGGATTTCCTTTAAATGATTCAGAAAAAATGTTTTCTTGAATTCAACAATATCACTTAATACATTTTAATGTTTGCTGTTCTCATGTAAATCAAAGAAACACTGACGACATCTAAAAACTCTATTTTTAAATCAATGCTTGTTTTTCGGTGACTTCTGGAATGTTAAGCTATTCAACATAGATCTAAGATAACTAAACTATTTGTCTTTGTGATATACTTTCGTCTGAAGCTTCAAGTTAGATTTTTAAATGTTTTCCTGCAATCGTTGATATTGCAATGATATTCCTATAACTCTAATGGATCTCATCAACTGATAAGATATTTAATTCACTATGACAATATGGAGGATAAACTAGAATTAGAGTTGCTTAAATGAATAAATTAACATCATCTGACAAATGATCTGCGAAGCAACTAATGAGATGTAGTTTTATATTATCATAGAGTGAGGAAAGGATTTCTTTGATCTGTTTATGACTGTTGTGTTTTTTATGGCAACCTCTGTAACGAAAATTCTTCATACAGCATAAAGGATTTTTACCAATAACCTTTGCCAATATAACTTCAAAAAACATTGACATGTAGGATGGTGTTGGTGATATTTGCTGCTTCATTTCGAACTATTCTAAAGGTATACTGGTTTTTAATTTTTTAGCAAAATAAAAAAGCACAACAGTGGGCTAAGAAGAAGCCAAGGAAATGCATGGAAACAGTTGAGCAGCACGAGGTGCAGATGAACGCCTACAAAGACTCAAACTGGTTGGCGCGATATGGATTCGTAATATTTAGAGGTTGCTTAAACATGGAAAATTTATAAAGTGAAATAAAAAGATTTCAAAATCATGGAATTAGCCTCAATGTGATTTATTAACCTCATATAATCTCTCGAATGATGGTGTGCTGGATGCATTGGGCGAACACTCGTATCATAAATACAAAGGTTTTGATGTCTGTTGTAGCGATATCACTTCCTATTCAAAGTTACAAGGCCAATTTAACTACTGCCCATTACGTCTATAAGACTTAGAACTTTCGCCAATAAGCAAGAAAACATCAAATTAATGGCATACGATTTAGCAGACGGAAGATCTACAAAAAAATTTAATCTGAGGGGCTGAAAGAAAGATATTTGGCAATCTGTCTAATCAGATTACCAATGCCAAAGACAGCAAGGAATCTCAGTATTTAGCGAATACAATCCAGGTAAAAGAAAAAATACTGAATGTAAAAAAAGTAGGAGATTATGATACAGATAATTGCTAGAATGCGTGGAAATTCATTTCCAGCTATGGTGGCTCATGCACTTTTCACTTTTAGCTAAAAGTTTTGTAATTTGATAAATCAAGTTTTAGACAAATAATAAAAATATTCAGTTATTAAGAACTTTATAAAAATAGAATATAATCAATTTATGAAATTTAAATAATATTTAATTAAAAAATAGATGAATTGTTCTCGTTTCTTGTGTATGAAATTTTGGAGGTAGTAGATATCAATACTGATTGATTTTGTAAATAATTTTAATATCTTAAAAAAAAATAAGAGGGCATGAAAAATCTATCCATTATACATTTCAGCGAAACTAAATATGAGATGTAATCCTCTTCGTGAATTCATTCGTAATGGCGCCAAGGCAGCTGATAGTTACCACCGTTGAGGCTAAGCTTTAAATGGGCATACTGTGATAATATGCTCAGCTCTGTCTTGTTGAGGTGCAAGACTAATAGCTGTCGTCTGTGACGCTTTTTACAACAAGAAACTAAACAGACTTGTATAGTCGATGTTGAGATTAAAGTGCCTAATATCAGAGATCGCATAAGCAAGATATGCTTTAACAGTTTGTTACTATTGTATTGTCTGAATGGTGAAAAAAACATTGAAGAGTTGCTATCAAAAAATATTGAAGAGTTGCTATCATGGTTATAATAGCCTAAGAGGCACACATACTCTGGTTATTTTCATGAAAGTCCATTATAGTGTTTCTTGATAAAAAGCATATGATCATTTTTACAGTCGCCATCAGCAAACTGTAATAGCAATAGCTTAAAAACAGCATCGCCAGTTAGTGGTATCTTTAGTGATTTAAGCATATGCGCTAGGTTTATTTCTGAGCCGATGGTATATACAGAAGTTATTAGCAAATCTGGTGTGTATAGATTTAGGTTGCGTTCACTCTTCTGATTCTTGCTTGTTAATCTGTTTTATATCTTTAAATTTTTACGTTGTTTAGCCCCATCATGGTTAGCTTCTTAAATCTTTTTAGCTAATTCTAGCTTTTTTTAGCAGACTGTAGCAGGTTAAATAGCATTGATAGATAGGGTTGTTTTTCTAGAACAAGAGTTTTTCGT
>JBHEQW010000012.1:0-41601 GCA_046530935.1 Arsenophonus sp. | reverse complement strand
GGACGACAGAGTTAGCATGAAAGCCCGTCATAAAAGCAGTGCTTATCATCTTTGTCGCAATATGTCTTAAAGCTCAACCTCAACGACTGTGGCTATCAGGAAATCAATCAGGAGGATACACCACAATCTCAAAAACCCAGTACAGCAAAAAAATGAGGATGATTTTGCATCTAGCAATTTGCAGACAATGGCAAAGGATTTAAAGACAGCCTTTTTTATCTGGCAAAAACATTCAAAACCTTATGAAAATATGAATTCGACAATTTATGTACAAAGCTTCATATATAACACTTAGCAACTTAGCCTGCTGATACATGATCAAACGAACGGCATGCTCTAGCGAGTTAATAGCGGAACAAGAAGATGGGCTGAAAAACCATCATTTCAATTTTTCTAAATAGCTTTAGATCACTCAGCAACAATATGTCTTTCCTATACAATCAGGAATTATCCTAATCAGTATTAGGTAGTAAAACTTCATTGCGATCTATAAAAAATCAATATAAAATTAAATATAAATTTTTCAAAAAACCATCGTATCTTCAGGAATGTGACAAGTAGGTATTGGTTTATAAAATATTAACGCGTGCCGTAAACGACAATAGTTTTACCGTGAGCAGAAATTAGATCTTGATCTTCTAGCATTTTTAGGATACGTCCTACCGTTTCGCGTGAGCATCCTACTATTTGACCTATTTCTTGACGAGTTATTTTAATTTGCATCCCATCTGGATGCGTCATTGCGTCAGGTTGTTTTGCTAAATTTAATAATGTTTGCGCAATACGACCTGTAACATCTAAAAAAGCTAGACTACCGACTTTTTCAGATGTTGTTTGTAAGCGTTTAGCCATTTGTGCTGATAACCGCATCAAAATATCTGAATTTACCTGTATTAATAAACGAAATTTTTTATAAGAGATTTCGGCAACTTCACAGACGCTTTTAGCTCTAACCCAAGCTGTTCGTTCTTGCCCTTCCTCAAATAATCCAAGTTCACCAATAAAATCCCCCTGATTCAGATAGGAAAGAATCATCTCTTTTCCTTCTTCATCTTTAATTAAAACAGCAACAGAACCCTTTACAATATAATAAAGGGTTTCTGCTTTTTCTCCATGATGAATAAGAGTGCTTTTGGATGGATATTTGTGAGTATGACAGTGTGATAAAAACCATTCAAGAGTCTGGTCTGTAGGTGGTTTACCGAAAACCATGCGCATAATTCCTCTAATATTATTGAATATAAAATATGAAGCGTCATAAGGATATCTTATCTTTAAAGTCTCAATATAGCATATTAAGTTATTTAGTTTAGAAAAGTTAATATTAACTATAATGTATATTAATATTAAATTTTTAATATTGATCTCAAGCATCCTATCTTTTTACTATATCAATTCAGTCATGTTCACATAGACTAAAAAATCTATATTTTTAGCAAATAAGTTGATTAATTTTATTATCCTTATTAACAAGATTAACAAGCATTATTAAGCAAATATTTCGTTTAAAAACAAAACTAAAATAATAATATGTTAGTTCATAATTTATCAACTTATAACAATAATAAATATTATCATTATAAGATAATTCCATTATTAAATAATTAACTAAAAAATATTAACGCTATTTTTATTTACATAAAAAATAATTTTAAGCATAGTTAAATCTTCTTTAAGATAGTTATAAAAATAAAAAATTGATTTATATAAAAATATAATGCTGTATTGTTAGTTTATTTTGTAGATAATTTTTATTAATGACAAGTTTTTTGTCAATGAAGTTATAATTAACTACATAGTTATGCATAGTTATGCTCATTTTTGCTGTATGTAGTTTCTTTGTGGAGATAGTGTGCCGCACACATATTCTGCTGATTGATTTCAGGAACAAATTCAACAACAGAGAAATAATATGCAATGAAAAATCTACCTTACAGGTATCAACAAAACCAGATATTACATATGATATACTGCATGAATTTATCAGTAATACTGTCAGGAAGAAGCTAATAGCCCACGAAGTTGAAGCTGAACTTGAAGCCATGCTGCAACAACATGCGAACCTCAGCCTTTTTGACTAGCAGGTTATGCCGTCTGTCAATAACAGTTATTAGCCAAAGAAAACTGTAGAGATTGATATTGGCGATGTTGAGATTAAATTGCTTATGATCACATGGATCATAACTGCAACAAAATTTGCTTCAAATACAGCACTATCAGGCAAGATGATTGCCTTTGCGCCTACTTGTTTTATTGACTTCACTGAACATGGACATTAATGAACTAGTTAGTGTCAAAGATGATTATCTAGAATTAGAAGCCATAACTTGGCTGAATTTCTTAATAGCCCACGAGTAAAAATGGCTTAATTGTATCTCTGAGGCTTTCTAGTGAGAATGGTATGCCATTTAGTTTTTGGAATGCAATAGCAAAGATATCCCAGGACACGCAACATCAACACTCCTCTTGAAGACACAAAACAGCCCAAATATGCTCTTTTCAGCCAAGAAAAAACATACAACAAAAAATTAGGGCTGAGGTGCATGAGCTCTCTGGGTAGCAAAGATCATTAATGCTGCTAATAGCATCCTTTATGTTTTGTTGGTAAGGTTTTAAATGCTATTCACTCATTGCTATTCAGCAATGATTTAAGTAGCCGTAGAAATATCGAAAAGAACTGTTGGCATTCTACAACTTCTCGTCAGAACACATTGATCCGTCAATAAGAACAATAAATGCAATTGAATTGACTTTGCTAACTAGCAAGTCGGCATATTTAGCTACATTATATTTTTAGATTACACCATACCAGCATATCTAAACCTTCATAAAATAGTATATTGTAGTATATTGATATTTTTAGGTAATGCATCCAATGGATAAAAATCCCAGGTTCAAGATTGTAAGATAGTATTTTATTACAAGTGTCCAAATAGCTTCGGCATTTTTCTGTACCTTTTCGACATACTTGCTTAAACTTTGTTTAAAGCAGCTCACTATTTTGTTTAAAGCAGCTCACTATAGTGAGAGCTATGTAAGTTTTTTATGGAAAGCAGGAGGAGAATGATCATAATCTAAGTACTCTTTTATACTCTCTGATATGTTAATTTTTTAAAAACTCATCAAGATAGCTCGGAATAAATCTTCTAAAAACCGCAAACAGGCTACATCAGAAAGACAACACGCGACTTTGCGTATTACATCACATGTTTATCTAAAGCGCTTTATAATCTCTATTCCGAAATTAATGATGATAGACCAACTGAATTTTCATAATCCTCCAAAAAAGGCTATACAGCAATGCGCTTAAACTCGCTCCAAAATTTTTTATAAATAGGCAAGTATTATCCACATTTAATTCAATTACAATTTGCTTTGAGCAACGCCAAAACCAAGCTAATTATGCTTGGATAGAACTAGATTTAGTGGCTAATAACTGAAAAATATATCTGCCGATGAATTCATCACCTATTAGAGAGAACTATATATAAACCCCATCATTTCTGGCCATTGGACAAAGAAAAAGATAACTAGTCTGATAGACCTAATGAATGCGAATAGAAATGATGATTTCCATTTCTGTAGCAGTGGCGATATCCATCCCAAGATGGTAAATTACACAGATGTATATCATAGTTGTTAGCAAATCTGATCTAGTATATGATGATCAGGCTACGTTTCACGTTTAATGCTTTGCAAATCTGTTCTTCATTCTTAAATTAGAGCTTGTTTACCAGCATGATCAGCAGCTAAAATCACTTAGCCGATTCCAGATCTTATTAGCAAGAAGATAACAGCTTAAATAGCATTAAAATGATTGTTTTTCTTGAACAATAGTTCTTCGCGCGTAGGCTTCTTCCTTATGGCCTTACTGTCATAAAAGCAGATTTAATCAAATTTGTTATTCTTAATTGAAACTTAGTGCTTTGACTGGAAGTTGTATGTATACTGCCAGCAGTTCTTATTAATCTTTCTCCAGCTTCTTCATCGATATAGGATAATTCTTCGCTGAACCCATTGCCAACAAAACATCAATATCGTTATTAGCAGCATCAAGACTCTCTGTTTGCCAGACATCTCCAGCAGTTAAACCTTAACTTTCGGTTGTATTCGTTTACTTCGATATTAAAGAAGTCAGCATATTAGCTGTTTTGTGTATCCAAGAGCATTGATGTTGAGTGTCATTGGATATCTTTGCTATTATAGTCCAAAAAAAGCAATATCACACAATTCCTCTTAGTAAGTTTAGAGGATAAAGGTTAAGCTATGCGGTCGCAGCCTATTGAGAAATTCAGCAAATTTCGCTTCTGATTCTAAATAAACATTTTAAGCCAAAAAGCTTCTTACGTAGATCTTTAGTTATCCAGATAATGGCGCCAGCAGGCAAATGCGACTATCTTGCCTGATATGATCGTGTATATGACATCTGCCAAGAAATAAACGTAGCAAGTATAGCTTAAAAAATCATTCAGGCAGCATTGTTTTCCATCTGTAATTTAACCCATTACTATTTAACTCTCCTGATGGTACTTAAAGAGACCGTGTATTTTTCAGCGAGAAGTGCCTCCATCCTCATACCACACCTCCTACCAAAGAGCTTCGTGAAAATCTCTGGTAGAGAGAGATGCCTTGAATGTATAAAGCTATGGCAGCACCTCTTAGAGGTTTTTGCACGCTTCAGATAAGCTTCAGATAAGAGGGATAATATAACGAGCTATTGTATGATATTCTGTTGCTAGTGTGTTCCCTGCCTTTAGGTAATTTAATCTCAATATAGATAACACCAGTTAGCTATAATTGCTGTCGAAAATAACCATTACTGACCACCGGCATATTATGCCATTGTTCGTTGATAAGGCGGTGATAAGCATCTTATCGCAGCATGACTTCCAGCTCAGCATAAACTGCTGTTTGTTATCAGCTATCTGCCAGCCATGGCAGCATTACGGATGAGTTCATGCAATGGATCACATGTAATATCTGATTTTGTTGGCGTTGGCACCTATTTTGTAGACTGTTTTATGGCATATCATCTCTATATTTGTCAATATTATATACGAAATTAATCAGCAGGATACGCCGCCATCTTCAAAACTCCATACACTAAAAATAAGCATAACTTTAATTATCTACGATGTATGTTGCATGGCTTGACTTTACGTGAGTTAGAAAAGCAAACAAGCATTGATTTGAAAATAGCCTTTAAATGACGTCACTGCTTCCTTGATTTAGCGCCGACACCCCCCCAACCACAAAACTTAAATATATTAAGTGGTATTTGAAGTCGAGGAAATATTTTTTCCTGAATCATTTAAAAGAAAAATGATGGTTCAAGAGATAGGAAAGCTAGAAAATGCGCAAGAAGAACAGGAGACAAAGATAAAAGGAAAGAACAAATCTCGGTCCTGATCACCCCAGATCAACAAGATCATGTAAGCGATTAGATTTTTAAACAGTTATACATAGAATGTGTTAGCCGTTTTCTTAAGGCGCTCATAGATAAAGAATCTATCCTTATAAAAATAATTATAAAGGTTGATTTGATACCATCAACATAGATATAATTTATCCAAAAAAAAGAATATACGATATAAAGAATTGCAAAATTGTTAAAACAAACTAGAAATTTTTCTATTAATTTTTATTAAAATGACTTACAATCAAAAAAATTAAGATAAAATCGTTTAAAGAAACAGGAGGTTGCTCAAAATTTCTCCTTTCATATTATCATAAAAATGCGTAATACATGTGTCTCCGTATATAGGCATATGATGCTTTTCTTTTATCGTCTATTTATATTAAGCTCAATTTTAAATAAAAAACTGCCTTACTTGTAATATCAAATAGCTAGTACCACCGATATGCATTTTCGGTTACTATGTTACTCGGTTACTATGTTACTCAATGGGGTGCTGATTGACCGTATCTGAGAATTGTGGGGCTGATTGACAGTATCTGAGAATTGAAAATAATCTATTTTGATGAATTAGGCATTTCTTCTGTACAAATTATTTAGGTACTCTGATCCAGATAAAATGTCAGCAACTGAACAAATTAATGTTGCAAATGTAATTTGAACTAAAATCATCGATATCAATATGTGGAAGTGTCCTGATAAAAAAGCGAAGTGTAAGTTCACGGATTTAGAATTATTGCACTATCCAGAGATGATTGAGCTAATTCTATTATCTGTTATAAATATGGTTGATGTTTCTATTACATTAAAGATTGGTACTGGTTTCTTATTTGCTGAAGAACGGAGCTGTATTATATATATACCTCAACTACGTAAACGTTGTGCTATTCAAGCCATAACTATTCATGATATAATTCGTTCCTGCTTATTTAATGGTTTGGGTAAATATGACATCATTAGAGCAGCCAAATAAAATGTTACTATTACTATTATCACTAATGGCAATATTACTTACCAGCTTAAAGGAAAAGCAGTGCTTGACTATACTGAGCCTGAGGCTTTAATGATTGATAGACTTGCTCATGGAAGCCATCTGGATCTTTCTGGAAATTCACTATTACTTTGAAATAGGTAAGTTACTGCTACCTATGCCTATTGTTATGTGCAGTGATTAATTCAAACGCATGTTCATGTTAAGGAGCTGCACGACTTTTACTGATTCAGGTAAAAGAATTCGAGTGGTATAGCGTACGCAAACATGTCTTTTAATACTTAAACGAACATTCACCTGATAACCAATTTCGGCGCATACTCAACACAATAGAGATGAGGATGCCATCGAACAAAACTGGAAGTGGTGTTAGAAACGAATATTCTAAAAATTTTGCGTAAATCAAAAAAAAGAGCTAACAGAATTATGTTTGAAAAACGCGGAAATTCTGACGTACTAACCGTTGATACGGTAAATTTACAAGATCAAATAACTCAAAAGCCACTACGTGATTCAGTTAAACAAGCACTGAAAAATTATTTTTCTCAACTTAATAACCAGGATGTTAATGACTTATATGAATTAGTACTGACTGAGGTGGAAAAACCATTATTAGATATGGTAATGCAGTATGCTCATGGAAATCAGACCCGTGCTGCATTAATACTAAGCATCAACCGTGGAACTCTACGTAAGAAATTAAAAAAATATGGCATGAATTAGTTAGATGTAACTCTAACCACCATACTGCTTAAAAAGCACTTTTATATTTTTATTTAAGTGCTTTTTTATTAAAGTTTTACTTATGTCTTATGTATTGGATTTTGAAGATGGCGGCATCATTTTAATTGATTTATAAATTATTTCAACATCATAGATGATGATATACCATAAAAAAGACTACCCTACATCTAGTCGCGAAACTAGATATAGCCTCTGATCCATTGCATGAGCTTATTCGTAACGGTTATTTGCCACAAGCAAACTATACAGACGTGTATTTATGATATTGAGATTAAATCGCCTAATATCAATGGATCCACAACAGAAACGGAATATACTTCAACAGCTCATTTTTACCACATTATCTAAAGGATGAAAAAAGCTGAAAAGAGTTGCTAGCATAGATATACTTGCGAAGTATTTCCGGAGATGATTTTCATGAAGCCATAAAATGGCCGCTTTTTGGTTAAAAACCATATGTCTTTCTTTTGCCACAAGCATCAGCAGACTGAAATAACAACAATAGCTTGAAAAACGCAAGGCAATGCTGCCTATACCTGATTTAAACGATACGAGCTATGTTTATTTCTATGCAGATGCCGCCTTATATAGAGTTATTTAAGCAAAATGATCTATTTGCCTACTACTTATTATCGGCGTTACTAAGCATTGACATGATATAAAAAGCTAATTGCGATCAAATATTCTTATTAGCTGTTAGAAGCGAACCTAACAGTATCTTCCACCATATTGCTATTAGCAATATGGTGGATTAGCATTTTAAATGCAACAAAATAATAAAGATATTTCTAAACACGCAGCACCAACGATCTTAGGTAGACAAAATAACTAATCTGCTGGCTTCACTTTCTAAAAGCATAAAAGTAAAAGTTAAGGATGATATACTGGATGAGGTCTTGCATAGCAGAGAGATGTGCGTATACTGTTAATAATTCCAGTGATGTTTTGTTAAAAAAATTTTTAGCAAGTAGCCTGCCTGCAGCGATAAAGAAGCTGGAAAAAGATCGGAAAAAACTTGTAGCATTCACGACTTTTCTTAAGCACATTTTTCGTCAATAAGAACGAGGAATCCAATTCAATAAGCTTTTGCAACAGTAAAATTACGTAACCAAACGCTAAAAGAACTTATAGTTAAAAAAATAACCATTTCAATGCTATTTAACCACTACAATCTGCTCAGAAAAGCTAGAACCAGCTAATGAAATTTTAGCCTCTGTTTACATCCATAGTTGTGGTAAACAACATCAAATTTAAGGATTGAGAGCAGATTCATGAAGCATCAGAATTGAACATAGTCAACTCCTCTGACAGAGCCATAGACAAGATTTGCTAATAACTCTCTACAACCTTATTAGACTCAATGAGAAAATAATATAAATAATAAATGTTATTTTATGCCAAATATCTTATCACAAGCATCAACTAAACCAGAAACAATATAACCATCATCATCTAAATGATCACCATATAGATGCAGTATAAAGTTAAATATTTGGATGAGCAACTTCAAGCGCATTAACACATTCTTATGCAGCAACTAATACTAATATTTTGATGCCATAACAACCAGATTGTTTAACTAAATCAATTGTGGCAATCATTGAACCACAACCTGTTGCAAACATCTGGTCAACAACCAATACTATTGCGTTCATTAATATTTGAAGTTAGCTTTTGAAAATATAAAATAGGCTCCAACGTTTTTTCATCATGCTATACATCAATAACACTTATGCTGGCACTAGGAATATTTTCCAACATTCCATCAATCATTTCCAATCCAGAACTTAAAATTTGCGCGACGGTAAATTTTTTTCTTTAATTTGCTTGATATTTACCTGACCACACACACCCTTCTATTGTAATTATTTCTATTTCTAAGTTTGCTGTTATTTCATAAATTAACAGAGTGGCAACTTCTTCTTAGGCTAATTCACAAAAACGTTTAGTGCTAATATTTTTATCCAGCAATAAACCTAATTTGTATTTAACTAACTTGTGTTTTACCTCAACAATTTTCACGCTACTCTTACTCTCCTTCAGTATAAATAATCTACAAATAAAGAATTATTAGATTATAGAGCTTTATTTAGATCTGTTTCAGTGAAAGATTAAAGTTTCTCATCCATGGAATTCATTTTTATAGGCTTTTGAAGTTTTATTATGAAAAACAATATAATGGTCTTATAAATGTTTTTTTTGGTTCTAAAATTATTGCTATTTCTATCTATTTTATAAAATGTAATCGCTTTTAGAAGCTTACATACAGTGACAAAAAAATTTTTCTCAAATATAAGGATACTGATAATATACTGGTTGAACATATTAAACGTGCTGTTAAAGAAACCAACAGTCCGGAAGTAATGTGGGAGGATTGGGTGCACTGTGTGCCTTACCACAAAAGTATTGTGAGCCAATATTAGTTTCAAGCACATACTCTGGTATCAGAGTAAAAGTGCTGTTAGCAATGAATTTAAAACGCTATGATATCATTAGCATTGATTTAATTGCTATATGCATTAATGATCTGATTGTTAAAAGTTGATAACCATTTTTCTATATTATTTATTACGAAACCAACATTTAAGCTATAGGACAACACAGCAACTAACGTAATTAATTAAAAGCTTTGCAGAAAACTATAAGTAATCAGGTTATGACCCTGATCTGTGGTAGGCAGTAAAATAATAGAGATGCCTGCTATCTATATCATATAGTGAATATTATGCTATAGGAGGTTTTTGTATTTGTGTAAAAAGAAATAAAATTATTAATGGCAGCAAAATTAAGGATGACAATGCACTATAAATTAGCTTTAGATGCTAGCATCTCCATTATTCCTTAGTTATTCATTAATTAAAAATTTCTACAGTTAAACAAAATAAATTCAACGATAATACAACTAAAAAATAAGTACTTCCTGATTATTTATCATCACCATAACACACATCATGTAAAAAGCATTCTAACGTTAATTAAAAAAACAAAATATTTAGACCCTAACTCATATAACTGGTAATTGTTTTTGGACGTTGCTAGGTCATTATTTGAAGCATATTCCATTGCCAACACGATATCTGCCGTGTCCTTAGGTTACTTTAATCTCAACATCGGCTATACACCAGTAGGTGTATAGTTCATCGTAACAAATAACCGTTACTGACGACGGAATGGACACGCGTCAGTCTGTAAAACATAGTTCAGGATATTATAAGCAGATCCCTTCTAGCTTAGCCTCAACGGCGGTTTCTTATCGACTGCCTTTGAGTGGCGCACTATAAATAAATTAACGTAAAAGATCACAGATATCATCTGATTTTCCGGATACTTGTAGGATGGGCTTTTTCATGGCATATCATCTCTATATTGTTAAAATCATCTATAAAATCAATCAGCAGAATACATGCGCCAGAATATCTGCATAATACCGTATACAAAAAATGAGTATAACTCAAACCTACTGAGTAGGTAAAAAAATAATGTGCTTTATTGAATATGTTTTGGATTTAGATAATGTTGTAATAGATGATTTATATTGCACTTTTATCCATGCTATTTTATTAATGCTAATTAATAACGAAAAAATATTTTTTCAGCAAAAAATATTTTCATTTTTTAAAATTAGCTTTATATCTATAGTTCTCCGCACTATTCTAAAAGAATACTTGAATAGTATATTCACAAGAAATTTTATTTTTGAACAAAGTAAACAAATTAAATGAAAATATAGGCTCTTAGTTGTTACTACCAGAGAGTCTAAAAAATGTTATCAATATGGTGCTTATAATTGTTTCCCATTAACCGAATTGCTACGTCTTTTTGAATTTATTTCTAGCTGGTCTACCAACTGATACAATACAAGAGATTTTTCTTGTTCACTTAATATTTTATATGTCTCTATTTGTCAAATGCTTTTATGCTTTTCTATGGAATGGATCTTGATTTGATACAATATGCAAAAAGTTTTTGGCACTTCAAGTATTAAACAGTACTATTATTGCGTCGCTTTTTATTCTATCTAGGCTATGTTCCTATCACGCCACAATAAGATTCTTCTCCAAGATAACTGCCTTTTCAATTACAGTATTAATGTTATGAGTAAGATTACTGATATTTTACTTGCTTGTATCTATAAGGTATGGATTGTTTGAAAAACAATAAGAAAATTATTCCAGCTAATTTATATATGATACTGCCTTCAACAATTACATTGTTGATTGTTGGCGCCATGATTTATACGATTATTATACCAATTAGCAACTATTAATTTCTATGTTCTTATTATTTATGCTGTTAAACAGCAATCAATTTTGTATTGCTATATTAGCTGATCTATTTTTGATCGCTCTTGTTTTTTGGTGTACAACACCAAGGGTTTATTCCAGTTTATTTCACTTTACTTTAATGGAGACAGAAAAGGTTAATCCTCTTTTTTTATGATTTTGTCTATCGCAGTAGGTGGTCAAATTAATGTAATACTAGCACCATATATTAAAATTAAAGTATCTAAAAATTCTAGTTTTCGTAATCAGATACTGTGAGCAATAATTATTCCTGGATTATTAAGTATTGCTGAACTCACAATCTAGGGTGTAAGTCTACACACATTAAACCTTTAATAAGCACTTGTCTAGATGGAGACGCTGGGAGTTTTTTATCCGATTAGTTGCTTGGCTTCTAGATCAACTAATTAGCCTCAAATCGGTTTTTAGTCCCACAAGATTAAATTACTATTCCACTGATGATATTTACAAGCTGTATTTTTAACTGTATACTTATTATATATATTACTGACTTACTTATTTCTTACTTATTTGGTTTTATTTTTAGCTATTTGTTCACTGCTAAAAATGTTTATTTAAATCAAAACAAAAAAAATGTGATACAGTGTCTAGTGTGTCTAAAAATTCTCATTTTAATATTAAACATAAACCAAGCATTATGGCAATTAAGCATAATATGGATTAAAAATCTAAACCCAAGCGAAAAAAACCACTGATTAAATTAATAATCAAGATAACAAAATTTATGATCACAATCGAGTTAATATAGTTGTGTAGTTATCAGAAACATCATAACTACTTGTTTGGTCTAAGATTATTATATAAAGCTTTGTCATACAGCCCTATTCATGGGGGCCTGATTAATTAGTGATATAGATAAAGAAAAAAATATAATGACGATTAAACTTCATCGTCAGGAAACCACAATACATAAAATCATTACTGCTATTCAGGCTAGCAAAAAGCCTACATATACTTTGGCTAAGTGTTATGGGATACATAAGCTTACAGTTGCTAAAGTGCAAAAATAAGATGATGTTAATGATCACAGCCATATTCCTCATCGTTTGCTGGCGACAGTGTTGCCAACTTAATAATAAGTCGTAATCTGTTTCCTAAAAAATATTTTGATCACTCTCGCCGATTTGCTGATAGTTATATGAGAATTTATGAATCAATAATATCTCGATCTGGCATAAGATCACTGTTTACGCAGGCTTGGTATTGGAATTTGCATGAAATGAAGGCAGATTGAGGAAGCTATAGAGGCCCATGAAGCTAAAGCATAAAGCGTTCAAAGGTATGTACTTAGTTGTTATCTGCACGATAGGTATGAAATATTTCCAGTAAATGGCAAACGAAACTTCACAACATTAATTTTCATTGGTATATGATCGTGTTCCTCCTCCATCTATGGATTTTTCTCTGTCCTTACAATACAATAATGGAAAGACACACTGGGAAATGCTCAACGCTTCTTACGTGGTCTTACCATAGCATCTTACATGGCTATCAATCAGCTATTTATAGATAATTGTAAAGAATTTACAGAACGCGCCTTTTTGGTCTGCGGAAATGTTTAGCTATAGAAAAAAAGAATTTAACCGTTTTTATATAGAAATTGGCATAGAACACCAATTTAGCGCTCCGATTCATCATCTCTTTAAACTAATGGGATCTCCAAGTTATTTAATTGGTCATGGAAGATGAGCTGCAAAACTATCATTTCAATTCAATTTAAGCGCTTAAAATCACTTTGCATCAATATGTTTAGCTTATACAATTAGAGAATTACAGCAAGCAGTATTGCGGTAATAAAACTCTATTGCAGTCTATGAAAGATTAGTTCAAAATTAAGCATGAATTATTTAAAAAACCATACTATTTTCTAAGATATGATATTTACCTTAAATAAGTCTTTAACTTATTGCTTGTTAGTAACGGAGCCTGCTTATGGAACTCAGCAGGCCACAAATGCCTGGCAATTTGCAAATGCTTTAATTATGAAAGGACATATACTAAAGACTGTTTTTTTCTATCAAGAAGGTGTTTATAACGGTAATCAATTAATTTCACCAGCTAATGATGAATTTAATTTACTTATAGGATGGAAAACATTAGCAAAGCAGACAGGATGCCAATTGAATATCTGTGTTTCTGCTGCATTGCGACGTGGCATTATTGATGAAACTGAAGCCAAAAATATTGGCTTACCTTGTGCCAATCTAGATGAAGATTTTGTATTGAGCGGCTTAGCTAGCCTAGCTGAGACCATGCTTATCTGTGATCGCACAGTTCAATTTTAAGTTGAATATGAAAAAAATAGCATTTGTATTCATGAAAATACCTCATGGAAGTTCAAGCGGGCGTGAAGGATTAGATGCATTACTTGCAACTACTGTATTAACTGAAAATATTGGTGCTTTCTTTATTTCTGACGGTGTTTGTCAATTACTTCCAAAACAAAATCCAAATAAACTTATGGCGCGTGATTATATTTCAACCTATAAATTACTACCATTATATGGTATTAATGCTTGCTATATTTGTAAGGAAGATCTTGAAAAAAGGGGATTCGGTGCTGACACTAGCTTTGTTCTACCAGCAATAGTTATTCCTGCTGACAGGCTTAGACGTTACCTAGCAAGTTATGATATAATTCTGACTTTCTAATTAAACAGGAGACTAACATGTTATATGCTATTTCTACTTCTCCTTATTATAGTGACTTTAATTCACTAATTAACTTATTAACTGAACAGGATGATGTGTTATTATTACAAGATGGTATTTTGCTAGGACATAAAATCTCACCTGATAATAAAAATAATAATTTTTTAATACAATTACAAGATAAAGGAATTCATGTTTTTGGTTTACAAAATGATATTGAAGCAAGAGGCTTGCTGTCATATATATCATCTTATATCTATCAGATATCTTATGTTAATTTTGTGCAATTAACGGTAAAGCATCCACAATATTTTGCTTGGTAGCTATACTCATTTTTAATCTATAGAATTTTGAAAAAATGGACAATCCTGCTGATTGATTTAGTTAATAAGTTCAATAATAGATATATGTTATGTCATTAAAAGTATACTATAGAATGTAATCTGCGAAATTAGATATTACCTCTGATACCTTGCATGAACTCATATATAATGGCACAAGCCACCTTATATTATAAGCGACGTTGAGACTGAACTTGAAACTATGCCGTAATAAAATGCTGAGCGCTGCTTTTTCGACATGTGTTTATGCGGTCTTTCTTAACGGTTATCTTAGGCATAAGAGCATACAAATTGCTATTAGTAATCTTGCGATTAAAGTGCCTAATCTTATAGCTCGATATGGCAATAGAATATGCTTCAATAGATCGTAACTGCCTACTTATCTAAATCGTGTAAAATTGTATAAGACTTGCCATACGATATTGCTATAGCTTTAAACATCTTCTCCATATCTGATTTTCACAAACCTTTGGAGGCGTTTCTTACTGAAAAAGCAAATGGTCTATCATCTGCCAGAACACCATCAACAGACTGAAACAGCAATGTGTTGAAGAGCAAAGGCATTGGTACATGCAGGATTTAAGCAATATCGATACCTTTATTCCTTAGCCGATGACATATACAGTTTTCGCTTATGCAAGATAATCATCTTTTCTTGTTATCTGTTATGCTGATTATCTAGGCCACTGAGCATAGACTTAAGAAGCTAATTGCAGTCAAAATATAGTTATTTAGACTCAAAAGCAAACTGGCCAGAACTTATTAATTGCCTTGAAATTCATGGCTTAACTGTATCTTTTAGGCTTCCAAGAGAAGCCAGTGCCATTAATTTTAGGAGGCAATGGCAAAATATTTCCGGACACATAGCTCCAACGGTGTTAGTTGGCATAAAACAGCTAATAGGCTAACTTCACTCCATAAAAGCATAAAACTTAAAGTTAAATCCTGAACTACTAAAAGTCTGATTAGCGAAGAATCAGGATGCCGATAATAATGCCAATAATGCCATTGATGTTTTATTAACAAGCTTTTCAGCGAAATATCTCATTTACTGCAGCTATGAAGAAGCTGAAGAAAGATCAAGAAAGAACTGCTGGTGGCATTCTAGTCCTCACGCCACACCATCAGAACATTGGCATAAATAAAAACGACCAATCAGATTTGGTCAGCTTTTATGAAACTAGGCTATGAGATTGACACGTGAAAAGTCTAGTTTGAGAAAATAAGCCATTTTAATGGCATTTAAACTACTTCAATCTGCCAAGAAAATCTGGTAAAGACCCGATTAAAGAAATTTAATCTATTAAAACACTAGTACTAAACAACACCTAACTTAAGGATGCAGAATAGATTCTGGAAATATCATAGTGATGAACGTAACTTGACCACCATGCATAAAATTTACTAATAACTACTTGGTAAGAAGGGATGATCCTTTCTATATTTCTTGACACAGGTCTCTGTCAGCAATAAAATTCTGCGTCTTCGTGTTTTACGATGACAATAAACAAAGAAAATATCCATGTTTACGAAAAAAAACCAGGAGCTTTTTAATGGCAACAATTAATCAGCTGGTTCGCAAACCACGTAGCTCGAAAGTTGTAAAAAGCAACGTTCCAGCACTGGAAGCTTGCCCGCAAAAACGTGGTGTATGTACTCGTGTGTATACTACCACCCCTAAAAAACCTAACTCAGCATTGCGGAAAGTATGCCGTGTTCGTTTAACTAATGGTTATGAAGTATCTTCTTATATTGGTGGTGAAGGCCATAATTTGCAGGAGCACTCAGTAATCTTAATTCGTGGTGGTCGTGTTAAAGACTTACCAGGTGTGCGTTATCACACTGTACGCGGTGCACTAGACTGTTCTGGTGTAAAAGATCGCAAACAAGGTCGTTCTAAATACGGGGCCAAGAGGCCTAAAGCTTAATGGCTTCCAATTAAGTAAAGGCCAAGTATTTAATTTTTAATCTCAAAATAAACTTATAGAGTTTTTGAAAACTCTGAATTTAAAAGTGGAGTATATTCATGCCACGCCGTCGTGTAATTGGTCAACGCAAAATTCTAGCTGATCCAAAGTTTGGATCAGAATTATTGGCTAAATTTATTAATATTTTGATGGTAGATGGTAAAAAATCTACTGCAGAAGCAATTGTATATAGTGCACTTGAGGCCCTAGCTCAACGTGCTGGAAAAGATCATTTAGATGCATTTGAAATAGCTCTGGACAATGTTCGTCCAACAGTGGAAGTTAAATCACGCCGTGTTGGTGGTTCAACTTACCAGGTTCCTGTTGAAGTTCGTCCTGTACGTCGTAATGCACTAGCAATGCGTTGGATTGTTGATGCTGCTCGTAAACGCGGTGATAAATCAATGGCTTTGCGCTTAGCAAGCGAATTATCTGATGCGGTCGAAAATAAAGGCACTGCTGTAAAAAAACGTGAAGATGTTCATCGTATGGCAGAAGCTAACAAGGCGTTTGCGCACTATCGTTGGTAACTTTCGCTAGTTATATTTCGTAATGTGTAACCCATGACGTTACTCTCATTTACGAATTGAACTATCACGAGAGAGGAAAAATGGCTCGTAAAACTCCTATTATGCGTTATCGCAACATCAGTATTAGCGCCCATATTGATGCTGGCAAGACCACTACAACTGAACGTATCCTATTTTATACTGGGGTAAGCCATAAAATTGGTGAAGTTCATGATGGCGCAGCAACGATGGACTGGATGGAGCAGGAGCAGGAACGTGGGATTACTATTACTTCAGCTGCAACTACTGCTTTCTGGTCTGGTATGGGGA
This sequence comes from Arsenophonus sp., assembly GCA_046530935.1. GTDB lineage: Bacteria > Pseudomonadota > Gammaproteobacteria > Enterobacterales > Enterobacteriaceae > Arsenophonus. Next base: position 24,347 of record JBHEQW010000012.1, on the reverse strand, counting down.
ACCAGTTTGATGAACACCGTATTAACATTATTGATACACCAGGACACGTTGACTTCACTATTGAAGTAGAACGCTCTATGCGGGTTCTTGATGGTGCGGTAATGGTTTATTGTGCAGTTGGTGGTGTCCAACCACAGTCTGAAACAGTTTGGCGTCAGGCAAATAAGTATCAAGTACCACGTATTGCATTTATTAATAAAATGGATCGAATGGGTGCTAATTTCTTACGTGTTGTTGAACAGATTGAAACACGTCTGCTAGCAATACCAGTTCTACTTCAGTTACCTATTGGTGCTGAAGAATCATTTACTGGTATTATAGATTTAGTTAAAATAAAAGCAATCCAGTGGAATGACAGTGACCAAGGCATCACTTTTATTTATGACGACATTCCAAAAAACTTACAAGCTCAAGCCGAAGAGTGGCATGGTAAGCTGATTGAAGCTGCCGCTGAAGCATCAGATGAGTTGATGGAAAAATATTTTGCTGGCAAAGAACTATCTGAAGAAGAGATCAAACAAGCATTGCGTAAGCGCGTATTAAATAATGAAATTATTTTAGTTACCTGTGGTTCTGCCTTTAAAAACAAAGGTGTGCAAGCAATGCTGGATGCGGTTATTGAATATTTGCCATCGCCTATTGATATTCCAGCAATTAAAAGTGTTTTAACCGATGGCAAAAACACAGTAGCAGAACGTCATGCAAGTGATGATGAGCCTTTTTCAGCATTGGCATTCAAAATTACAAGTGATCCATTTGTTGGTAATTTGACTTTTTTCCGGGTTTACTCTGGTGTGGTTAACTCAGGAGATACCGTTCTTAACTCAGTTAAGGATAAAAAAGAGCGTTTTAGTCGTATCGTTCAGATGCATGCTAATAAACGCGAAGAAATTAAAGAAGTCAGAGCTGGCGACATTGCTGCTGCTATCGGTCTCAAAGATGTGACTACCGGTGATACGCTATGTGCTATGGATGCGCCAATTATTTTGGAGCGCATGGAATTTCCACAACCTGTTATTTCTGTTGCTATTGAACCTAAAACTAAAGCCGATCAAGAAAAAATGAGTATTGCTTTAGGTCGTTTGGCTCAAGAAGATCCATCTTTCCGGGTTTCAACAGATGAAGAATCTGGCCAAACAATTATTGCTGGTATGGGTGAGCTGCATCTGGAAATATTAGTTGACCGTATGCGTCGTGAATTTAAAGTTGAAGCAAATGTTGGTAACCCACAAGTAGCATACCGTGAGACTATTCGCAAGTCTGTTGAGCAGGAAGGTAAGTTTGTTCGTCAGTCTGGTGGTCGTGGTCAATTTGCTCATGTATGTATACGCATTGAACCTTTAAAACCAGGGCATGAAATTGGTTATGAATTCCACAACGAAATCGTTGGTGGCGTTGTACCTAAAGAGTACATACCTGCGGTTGATAAAGGCATTCAAGAACAGATAAAAAATGGCGTTCTTGCTGGCTATCCAATTGTTGATGTCAAAGTGACATTGTATTATGGTTCATATCATGAGGTTGATTCCTCGGAAATAGCATTCAAAATTGCAGGTTCTATGGCTTTTAAAGAAGCCTTTATAAAAGCAAACCCGGTTTTACTAGAACCAATCATGAAAGTTGAAGTTGAAACGCCTGAAGACTATATGGGTGACGTAATTGGTAATCTAAACCGTCGTCGTGGCATGATTGAAGGAATGGAAGATACAGCAACTGGTAAGACAGTTTCTGCTCAAGCGCCATTGTCAGAAATGTTTGGTTATGCTACAGATCTGCGTTCACAAACTCAAGGCCGTGCTTCTTACTCAATGGAATTTTTGAAGTACAATGAAGCACCAACCAATGTTGCTCAAGAAATTATTGAAGCTCGTAAAGCTAAATAATTGGCTTTTTCGCTTTAACTATTTAATCTTGTTCTCTCCTAATTGTTTGAGAGAACTTTATAAGGAATAGAGTCGTGTCTAAAGAAAAATTTGAACGTAAAAAACCACATGTTAACGTTGGTACAATTGGCCACGTTGACCACGGTAAAACAACTTTAACTGCAGCAATTACCAGCGTATTAGCAAAAAAATATGGTGGAAGTGCTCGCGCATTTCATCAAATTGATAATGCTCCAGAAGAAAAAGCACGTGGTATCACAATTTCTACCTCTCACGTAGAATACGATACACTTAGCCGCCATTATGCCCACGTTGATTGCCCAGGCCATACAGATTATGTAAAGAACATGATTACCGGGGCAGCACAAATGGACGGCGCAATTTTAGTGGTTGCGGCAACAGATGGTCCAATGCCACAAACACGTGAGCATATCTTATTAGCTCGCCAGGTAGGCGTCCCTTATATTATCGTTTTTCTGAACAAATGTGATATGGTTGATGATGAAGAGTTATTGGAACTGATTGAAATGGAAGTACGTGAATTGCTTTCTCAGTATGATTTTCCAGGAGACGACACGCCGGTAATCAAAGGTTCAGCGCTGAAGGCTCTAGAAGGCATTCCAGAATGGGAAAATAAAATTATAGAGTTATCAGATGCTCTTGATAGTTATATACCAGAACCAGAGCGCGCGATAGATAAAGCGTTCTTATTACCAATTGAAGATGTGTTTTCGATATCAGGTCGTGGAACCGTAGTAACAGGACGTGTAGAGCGTGGTATTATTAAGGTTGGCGAAGAAGTCGAAATTATTGGAATGAAAGATACGACGAAAACAACGTGTACTGGCGTAGAAATGTTTCGTAAACTATTGGACGAAGGTCGTGCAGGTGAGAACATAGGAGTTTTATTACGTGGCACTAAGCGTGAAGATGTAGAGCGCGGCCAAGTATTGGCAAAACCAGGTTCAATCAATCCGCATACTCAATTTGAAACAGAAGTTTATATTCTGACCAAAGATGAGGGCGGTCGCCACACTCCATTCTTTAAAGGTTATCGTCCACAGTTTTATTTTAGAACAACTGATGTAACTGGCACAATAGAGTTACCAGAAGGCGTAGAGATGGTAATGCCAGGTGATAATATCAAGATGAAAGTGATGTTGATAGCACCAATCGCGATGGATGAAGGACTTCGTTTTGCGATCCGTGAAGGTGGTCGTACAGTCGGAGCTGGTATAGTTGCTAAAATTATTGTTTAATATTTAAAAAAATAAGTGTAAAAATGGCATCCGATGATTCCATTTTTACACTACCTTAGATAACTTAATCACCTATCTCATCAACAGGTGATATTATCAATTATTAGTGCTATATACTCTGTATAAAAAATTATTAGATACCTCTCAATAGTTGATGTCATACTGGCTTATGCCCTATAAAGTAAGATACAATAGTGATATGTTTTATTTCGATTAAATTTGAATCCTTTGTATGAGGCAAATTAATTTTTAATCATATCATAGTAACGGTAACGGGTTAATTTATGAGTGTGAATAGTGATGCTCAAAAAAGCAAAGGTAGTTTTGATGTAGTAAAATGGGTATTAGTCGCGATTCTTTTAGTTATTGCTATTGCTGGCAATTACTATTTTAGACAATACAATCTTGCGTTACGTGTTATAGCAGTTGTTGCTATTGCCGCTTTTGCTGGCGGCATTGCATTGTTGACAGAAAAAGGAAAAGCAACTTTAGCATTTGCTCGCGAAGCTCGTGTTGAAATGCATAAAGTTATTTGGCCAACGCGACAGGAAACATTACATACAACATTAATTGTTGGGGCAGTTACTGCCGTTATGGCACTAATTCTTTGGGGATTAGATGGTATACTGATAAGTATAGTTTCATTTATTACAGGCCTAAGGTTATAAGATGTCTGAATTCCCTAAAAAACGCTGGTATGTTATTCAAGCATTTTCTGGATTTGAAGCTAGAGTTGCCCAGTCATTGCGTGAGCATATCAAGTTACATGCTATGGAAGATAAGTTTGGTGAAGTAATTGTGCCAACTGAAGAAGTCATAGAAATTCGAAGTGGCCAACGTCGTAAAAGTGAACGGAAATTCTTTCCAGGATATGTTTTAGTTCAAATGACCATGGATAATGATAGCTGGCATTTAGTGCGTAGCGTACCACGTATTATGGGTTTTATTGGTGGCACACCAGATCGCCCTGCTCCTATTAGCAATAAAGAAATTGATGCGATTATGAATCGCCTACAAGAAGTAGGCGATAAGCCACGACCAAAAACACTGTTTGAACCAGGAGAAATGGTTCGCGTTACTGATGGTCCATTTACAGATTTCAACGGTGTCGTTGAAGAAATTGACTATGAAAAGAGCCGTCTCAAAGTATCGGTTTCTATTTTCGGGCGCGCAACCCCAGTAGAGCTAGATTTTAGCCAAGTAGAAAAAATGTAAAAGCATAATTCATTTTAAATGTTACTTATAAAAAGTGGAAATTTAGCTAGAATCCAAATCTTTTATTTCTATTGCCTGAATATTAAGCATGTTATTATATATACATATGGAAGCTTCGCACTTGAAGTAAGATTACCTAATTAGAGGAAATATGCATGGCCAAGGCCAAGAAAGTACAAAGCTATGTTAAGCTGCAAGTTGCAGCAGGCATGGCTAACCCTAGCCCTCCTGTTGGTCCAGCTTTGGGTCAACAAGGTGTAAACATCATGGAATTTTGTAAGGCGTTTAATGCAAAAACAGATAGCTTAGAAAAAGGCCTGTCAATTCCAGTTGTAATCACTGTTTATTCAGACCGTTCATTTACATTTATAACTAAGACACCTCCTGCTGCTGTATTACTAAAAAAAGCAGCTGGTATTAAATCAGGCTCAAGCAAACAGAATAAAGAAAAAGTTGGGAAAATAACAAATGCACAAATTCGTGAAATTGCAGAAACAAAAGCCATGGATATGACAGGGGCTGATATTGAAGCGATGATCCGCTCAATTAAAGGTACTGCTCGTTCCATCGGCTTGGTAGTGGAGGGTTAAAATCAATGGCTAAACTAACCAAGCGCATGCATAACATTCGTGAAAAAATTGATGCAATTAAACAATATGATATTATTGAAGCAATTACACTCTTGAAAGAATTAGCGACGGCCAAATTTGTGGAAAGTGTTGATGTTGCAGTTAATCTTGGCATCGATGCACGTAAATCTGATCAAAATATTCGTGGCGCAACTGTTTTACCACATGGGACAGGTCGTTCTGTATGTGTTGCTGTATTTGCTCAAGGAGTGAATGCTGAAGCTGCAACAGCTGCTGGAGCTGAATTAGTTGGCATGGAAGATCTGGCGGATAAAATTAAAGCTGGTGAAATGAACTTTGATGTAGTTATTGCCTCACCAGAGGCAATGCGTATTGTTGGCCAGTTAGGTCAAATTTTAGGACCTCGCGGGTTAATGCCAAACCCAAAAGTTGGAACAGTAACGTCTAATATCACTAAAGCAGTTCAAAATGCCAAAGCTGGTCAGATCCATTACCGTAATGATAAAAACGGCATCATTCATAGCACTATCGGTAAAGTTAATTTTGATAATAATAAATTAAAAGAAAATCTTGAAGCACTATTTGTTGCGTTGAAAAAAGCAAAACCAGCTTCTGCTAAAGGTGTTTATATTAAGAAAATTAGCCTATCTACCACAATGGGAGCAGGGGTTACCGTTGATCAAGCAGGATTATTTTCTTCGGAATAATTTTTTGAATATCATTTTTAGCTTTACCTTTTTGTTAAATTTATATAGAATTTTAGATTCTATTTTTCTTATTTCTATAAGAAATAAGAAAAATAGAATCTTGGTTGTAGTCTATACAAGACCAGGCTACGACCAAGACCGTAGGCATAACTAGTAAATTACTATCCTACGCAAATAATGACATAGAACCACTAAGATTAATTTTTAAATTTTGCTCACCGCATTTAATGCTCAAATATATGTGATGCTTTGAGTGATGTGAGACCAACCAGTGGTAATCCACTTAATCATCCAGGAGCAAAAAGCTAATGGCACTAAATCTTCAAGACAAACAAGCGATTGTTGCTGAAGTCAGCGAAGTAGCCAAATGTGCTATATCTGCAGTTGTCGCGGATTTTCGTGGTGTAGCTGTAGATAAAATGACTGAGCTACGTAAATCAGGTCGCGAAGCAGGTGTTTATCTTCGTATTGTTCGTAATACTTTGATGCGCCGTGTTGTTGAAGGCACTTCTTATGAATGCCTTAAAGAAGCGTTTATTGGTCCAACCTTGATTGCTTTTTCTAAAGAAGATCCGAGCGCAGCTGCTAGTTTGTTTAAAGAGTTCGCAAAAGCGAATCAAGCATTCGAGATTAAAGCAGCAGCCTTTGAAGGAGAGTTTATTCCAGCGAATCAAATCGATCGTTTGGCAACTCTCCCAACTTATTATGAAGCAATTGCGCGTCTGATGTCAACCATGAAAGAAGCCTCTGCAGGTAAATTGACTTGCATTATGGCGGCACTACGCAATCAGAAAGAAGCTACTTAAGGCGATATTCCGGGGTTGCTTTTTGACGTATAAATATTTCTGAATTTTAGGAACCCTTGTTATGTCTATAACTAAAGAACAAATTCTTGATGCAGTTGCAGAGATGTCTGTAATGGACGTTGTTGCACTGATCACCATGATGGAAGATAAGTTTGGTGTTTCTGCAGCACCAAGCCCTGTTGCTGTACCTGCTGCTGAAATAGCGGTTGAAGAAAAAACCGAATTTGATGTTATTTTATCTGCTATTGGTGCTAACAAAGTTGCGGTTATTAAAGCTGTTCGTACAGCAACCGGTTTAGGACTAAAAGAAGCCAAAGACATTGCAGAATCAGCGCCAGCAATAATTAAAGAAGCAGTCAGCAAAGAAGAATCTGAAACACTGAAGAAATCGCTAGAAGCGGTTGGAGCTTCTGTTGAAGTTAAATAAGCTTTGCTTTAAGTTAACAGCCTAAATTTTACAGGCTGACAGCTGGTGATTTTTTAGTCACCAGCTTTTTTTGCGCTATAAAGCGCATTAAGAATCGGTAATATTTCACACTATTTAGTTACTGAGTTATTTTTTAATGCTTTTGCTATTAACGACTTAATAAACTGCGTTTATGACTCTAATAATTAATTAAAGCTTGCTAATTATAATGCAATGAAATGATTTGAGAGTAATGGCAATAAACCTTATAGAATAATAATTTATTTTTTGTTTCAAAAAATAGTGTTGTAAATGCTGTCCTTTAGGATGGACAGAGTGGACCACTAATCAGCAAGCTGAGGGGAACCATATGGTTTACTCCTATACAGAGAAAAAACGTATTCGCAAAGATTTTGGCAAACGTCCGCAAGTTTTGAATGTTCCTTATCTTTTATCTATCCAACTTGACTCGTTCGCTAAATTTATTAAGCAAGATTTAAAAGGTCAGAATGGGTTGGAAGCAGCATTCCGTTCTGTATTTCCAATTCAAAGCTACAGTTGCAATGCTGAATTGCAATATGTTAGCTATCATCTTAGTGAACCTGTATTTAATGTTAAAGAATGTCAGATACGTGGGGTAACTTATTCTGCTCCCTTACGGGTTAAACTACGCCTTGTTATTTACGAGCGCGAAGCACCGGAAGGAAGAGTAAAAGATATAAAAGAGCAAGAAGTTTATATGGGTGAAATTCCACTTATGACAGATAATGGTACTTTTATTATCAATGGCACAGAGCGTGTTATTGTCTCTCAACTACATCGTAGTCCTGGTGTATTTTTTGATAACGATAAAGGGAAAACTCATTCTTCAGGTAAAGTATTATATAATGCACGTATTATTCCTTACCGTGGTTCATGGTTAGATTTTGAATTTGATCCTAAAGACAATCTTTTCGTTCGTATCGATCGCCGTCGTAAATTACCGGCAACCATTATTCTACATGCGATGGATTATACTACCGAAGAAATTCTCAATCTCTTTTTTGATAAAACAATTTTTCAAATCAGTGATAAAAAAATTTTGATGACGTTAATCCCTGAACGTTTGCGTGGCGAAACTGCTTCTTTTGATATTGAAGCAAACGATAAAATCTATATTGAAAAGGGCCGCCGTATTACTGCACGCCACATACGTCAGCTAGAAAAAGACCAAATCACTAGCATCGAAGTACCTGTTGAATACATTGCTACTAAAGTGGTGGCCAAAGATTACTTTTATGAAAGCACCGGTGAATTAATATGTACAGCTAATACAGAGCTTTCTTTGGATATGTTGGCACGTCTAAGTCAAAGCGGCCATAAAACTGTTGAGACATTATTTACTAATGACTTAGATCATGGGTCATATATTTCCGAGACATTACGAACTGATCCAACAAATGATCGTTTAAGTGCATTAGTTGAAATTTACCGTATGATGCGTCCAGGTGAGCCACCTACTCGAGAAGCTGCAGAAAATCTGTTTGAGAACTTATTTTTTTCTGAAGAACGTTACGATCTTTCAGCTGTAGGACGCATGAAGTTTAATCGTTCACTAGATCGTGAAGAGATTGAAGGATTAACCATCTTGAGCAAACAGGATATCATTGATGTGATGAAAAAACTCATTGCTATTCGTAATGGTAAAGGTGAAGTTGATGATATTGATCATTTAGGCAACCGACGTATTCGTTCGGTTGGGGAAATGGCTGAAAATCAGTTTCGAGTTGGTTTAGTACGAGTTGAACGTGCAGTTAAAGAACGCTTATCATTAGGTGATTTAGATGTATTAATGCCACAGGATATGATTAACGCGAAACCAATTTCTGCTGCAATTAAAGAGTTTTTTGGTTCAAGCCAATTATCGCAGTTTATGGATCAAAATAATCCACTGTCTGAAATTACACATAAGCGCCGCATTTCAGCATTAGGCCCTGGTGGCTTAACACGCGAGCGTGCCGGCTTTGAAGTTCGTGACGTACATCCAACCCACTACGGACGTGTATGTCCAATTGAAACGCCTGAAGGGCCGAATATCGGTTTAATTAACTCATTATCTGTCTATGCACAAACCAATGAGTATGGTTTTTTGGAAACACCTTATCGTTTGGTACGAGATGCTATCGTTACTGATGAAATTCATTACTTGTCAGCAATTGAAGAAGGTAACTACATCATTGCTCAAGCGAATACTATTTTAGATGATGATGGTCACTTTGTTGAAGAATTAATCACTTGCCGTAATAAAGGCGAATCTAGTTTATTCAACCAAGAGCAAGTAGAATATATGGATGTTTCAACCCAACAGATTGTTTCTGTTGGTGCTTCATTAATTCCATTCCTTGAACATGATGATGCAAACCGTGCATTGATGGGCGCTAATATGCAACGTCAAGCAGTACCTACATTACGCTCAGATAAACCATTGGTTGGAACAGGTATGGAACGTGCTGTTGCTGTTGACTCTGGGGTAACAGCTGTAGCCAAACGTGGTGGGACTGTTCAGTATGTTGATGCCTCACGTATTGTTATCAAAGTTAATGAAAATGAAATGTATCCTGGTAAAGCCGGCATTGATATCTACAATCTGACTAAATATACGCGTTCTAATCAGAACACTTGTATTAATCAGATACCATCTATTTCACTTGGCGAGCCGATTGAAAGCGGTGATGTTTTAGCTGATGGACCATCTACAGATTTAGGTGAATTAGCACTTGGACAAAATATGCGTGTGGCGTTCATGCCATGGAATGGTTATAACTTTGAAGATTCTATTTTGGTATCTGAACGTGTAGTACAGGAAGATCGTTTTACAAGCATTCATATCCAGGAATTAGCTTGTATATCGCGTGATACTAAGTTAGGACCAGAAGAGATTACGGCAGATATTCCTAATGTAGGTGAAGCTGCATTATCTAAATTGGATGAATCAGGTATTGTTTATATCGGAGCAGAAGTAACTGGCAACGATATTCTAGTTGGCAAAGTAACACCGAAAGGTGAAACGCAATTAACGCCAGAAGAGAAATTGTTGCGCGCTATTTTTGGCGAAAAAGCTTCTGATGTCAAAGATTCTTCACTACGGGTACCAAATGGAGTATCAGGAACAGTTATTGATGTTCAAGTATTTACTCGCGATGGCGTAGAGAAAGATAAACGTGCGTTAGAAATTGAAGAAATCCAACTTAGTGATGCGAAGAAAGACTTAACTGAAGAATTGCGTATCTTTGAAGCAGGTTTATTTTCCAGTATCCGAGCAGTACTAACTAATGGCGGCATTGAAGGTGAAAAGCTAGATAAATTATCGCATGAAAGTTGGTTAGAATTATCTTTGAAGGATGAAGAAAAACAAAATCAGTTAGAGCAATTAGCTGAGCAGTATGCTGATCTTAAAGTTGAATTTGAGAAGAAGCTAGAGGCTAAACGTCGGAAGATCACTCAAGGAGATGATTTATCGCCAGGCGTATTGAAAATCGTTAAAGTTTATTTAGCAGTAAAACGTCAAATTCAACTTGGCGACAAAATAGCTGGCAGGCATGGTAACAAAGGGGTTATTTCAAAAATCAATCCTGTTGAAGACATGCCTTATGATGAACATGGCAACCATGTTGATATCGTTTTGAATCCACTTGGCGTACCATCGCGCATGAATATTGGGCAAATTCTGGAAACCCATTTAGGGATGGCTGCTAAAGGTATTGGTGATAAGATTAATACTATGCTGAAACAAGATGGTGAAGTAGCCAGATTGCGAGAATTTATTCAGAAAGCCTATAACTTAGGAGATGATCTTCGTCAAAAAGTTGATCTCACTACATTTTCTGATAAAGAAGTTCTTAGATTAGCACATAATTTGAAGAAAGGCATGCCAATTGCGACACCGGTCTTTGACGGTGCAAAAGAAAAGGAAATCAAAGAACTATTGACTTTAGCTGAATTGCCGACTTCCGGTCAGATTACATTGTATGATGGTCGTACAGGCGAGAAATTTGAACGTCAGGTAACAGTTGGCTATATGTATATGCTAAAACTGAATCATCTTGTTGATGATAAAATGCATGCACGTTCAACAGGTTCATATAGCCTGGTTACTCAACAACCGTTGGGTGGTAAAGCACAGTTTGGTGGTCAGCGTTTTGGCGAGATGGAAGTTTGGGCTCTGGAAGCATATGGCGCTGCTTATATCTTACAAGAAATGCTTACCGTTAAATCAGATGATGTAAACGGACGCACTAAAATGTATAAAAACATCGTAGACGGCAACCATCAGATGGAACCAGGGATGCCGGAGTCTTTCAATGTATTATTAAAAGAGATCCGCTCGCTGGGAATTAACATTGAACTGGAAGACGAGTAATAAGTGATGTTATAAAGCTTAATCTATTACTTAGCTTTATAAATTATTACCCTTGGTTTAGTAGGAGGTAGCTAAAACCGCTTCCTCGCAGGTTTAACTCCGACAGGAGGCATTCCGTGAAAGACTTATTAAAGTTTCTAAAAGCACAGACTAAAACAGAAGAGTTTGATGCGATCAAGATTACTCTGGCTTCTCCAGATATGATCCGTTCATGGTCATTTGGTGAAGTGAAAAAACCAGAAACCATTAACTACCGTACGTTCAAGCCTGAACGTAATGGTCTTTTCTGTGCGCGTATTTTTGGACCAGTTAAAGACTATGAATGTTTATGTGGTAAATATAAACGATTAAAACACCGAGGTGTGATTTGTGAGAAATGTGGTGTTGAGGTCACCCAAACTAAAGTACGTCGTGAGCGAATGGGTCATATTGAGTTAGCTTCACCTACAGCACATATATGGTTTTTGAAATCATTACCGTCACGTATTGGTTTGTTGCTTGATATGCCTTTGCGTGATATTGAGAGGGTACTATATTTTGAATCATATGTTGTGATCGAAGGGGGCATGACAAGCTTAGAGGCCGGACAAATCTTGACTGAAGAGCAATATCTTGATGCTTTGGAAGAGTTTGGTGATGAAATTGATGCTAAAATGGGTGCAGAAGCGATCCAATTTTTGCTAAAAAATCTTAATTTGAAGCAAGAATGTGAAGTGTTACGTGAAGAATTAAATATAACTAACTCTGAAACTAAACGGAAGAAATTAACTAAACGTATCAAACTGCTAGAAGCATTTATTCAATCTGGCAATAATCCTGAGTGGATGATTCTGAATGTACTACCAGTATTACCGCCGGATTTACGTCCGCTTGTTCCGCTAGATGGTGGTCGCTTTGCAACTTCTGATTTAAATGATTTATATCGTCGCGTTATTAACCGTAACAATCGCTTAAAGCGTCTATTGGATTTGACTGCACCTGATATCATTGTACGTAATGAAAAACGAATGTTACAAGAAGCGGTTGATGCACTGCTGGATAATGGCCGTCGTGGCCGTTCAATTACCGGCTCAAATAAACGTCCACTGAAATCTTTGGCAGATATGATAAAAGGCAAGCAAGGTCGTTTCCGTCAGAACTTATTAGGTAAACGTGTTGATTACTCAGGTCGTTCTGTTATCACGGTTGGTCCTTATCTTCGCCTGCATCAATGTGGTTTACCTAAGAGAATGGCATTGGAATTATTTAAGCCATTTATTTATGGTAAATTGGAATTACATGGATTAGCGACAACAATTAAAGCAGCCAAGAAGATGGTTGAGCGTGAAGAATCTGTAGTCTGGGATATTCTCGATGAAGTGATTCGTGAACACCCTGTTATGCTAAACCGTGCCCCAACACTACATCGTCTTGGTATTCAGGCGTTTGAGCCCATTTTAATTGAAGGTAAGGCAATCCAATTACACCCACTAGTATGTGCTGCTTATAACGCTGACTTTGATGGTGACCAGATGGCTGTTCACGTTCCATTAACTTTAGAAGCGCAGTTAGAAGCACGTGCCTTAATGATGTCAACAAATAATATTTTGTCGCCAGCCAATGGCGAACCAATCATAGTACCTTCTCAAGACGTGGTACTTGGTTTGTACTATATGACACGTGATTGTGTAAATGCTAAAGGTGAAGGCATGGTATTATCTGGACCGAAAGAAGCTGAGCTGGTTTACCGTTCAGGCTTAGCCTCATTACATGCTCGCGTTAAAGTCCGTATTAGAGAAGAAGTCAATGATGGTGAAGGTAATATTGAAGTTACAACTCAGTTAGTTGATACCACAATTGGTCGAGCTATTTTATGGATGATCGTACCTAAAGGCCTGCCATACTCATTAGTCAATCAGACTTTGGGTAAGAAAGCTATTTCTAAAATGATTAATACTTGTTATCGCGTTTTAGACTTAAAACCAACTGTTATCTTTGCCGACCAAATCATGTATACTGGCTTTTCTTATGCTGCTCGTTCTGGGGCTTCTGTTGGTATTGACGATATGGTAATACCAGAGAAAAAAGCGACTATTATCGGTGAAGCTGAAGCTGAGGTTGCTGAAATTCAAGAACAGTTCCAATCAGGTCTGGTTACTGCTGGCGAACGTTATAACAAAGTTATCGACATTTGGGCTGCGGCTAATGAGCGTGTTGCAAAAGCGATGATGGAAAATTTATCTACTGAAACAGTTGTTAACTGTGATGGTCAAGATGAGAAACAAGTTTCGTTTAACAGTATCTTTATGATGGCTGATTCTGGAGCACGTGGTTCTGCGGCACAGATCCGTCAATTAGCGGGCATGCGCGGTTTGATGGCAAAGCCGGATGGCTCGATTATTGAGACACCGATCACCGCCAACTTCCGTGAAGGTCTGAACGTATTACAATACTTTATTTCAACTCACGGTGCACGTAAAGGTCTAGCTGATACCGCATTGAAGACAGCAAATTCAGGTTATTTAACCCGTCGTTTAGTTGATGTTGCACAAGATCTAGTTGTCACTGAGGATGATTGTGGCACTTATGATGGCATTTTAATGACACCGGTTATTGAAGGTGGTGACGTTAAAGAACCTTTACGTGAACGGGTCTTAGGCCGAGTTATAGGAGAAGATATATTAGTCCCTGGTACAGCAAATATTTTAATACCACGTAACGTCTTATTAACTGAAAAATTGTGTGATGAACTTGAAGCCAACTCTGTTGATAGCGTAAAAGTACGATCTGTTGTAAGTTGTGAAACTGATTTTGGTGTTTGTGCAAAATGTTATGGTCGTGATTTAGCGCGTGGTCATATCATCAATAAAGGTGAAGCTGTTGGTGTTATTGCTGCTCAATCAATAGGTGAACCTGGCACACAATTGACAATGCGCACATTCCACATTGGTGGTGCAGCATCACGTGCAGCGGCAGAATCAAGTATTCAAGTACGTAACAAAGGTACTATCAAACTGGTTAACGCCAAATTTGTAAAGAATTCTGAAGGTCACTTGGTTATCACTTCTCGTAATACAGAATTGCGAGTGATAGATGAATTTGGTCGAACTAAAGAAAACTATAAAGTTCCTTATGGCGCACACCTTAATAAAGGTGATAATGTTAATGGTGGTGAAACAGTTGCTAACTGGGACCCACATACCATGCCAGTTATCAGTGAAGTTGCAGGTATTATTCGGTTCTCTGATATGGAAGATGGGCAATCTATTATACGTCAGACAGATGAACTAACTGGCTTATCATCAATTGTTGTGCTCGATACAGCTGAGCGTACTGCTGGTAGTAAAGATTTGCGCCCAGCATTGCGCATTGTTGATGTGAAAGGCAATGATGTATTAATTCCTGGAACTGACATGCCAACACAATATTTCTTACCTGGTAAAGCGATTGTTCAATTGGATGATGGCGCACCAATTAATATTGGTGATACCTTAGCTCGCATTCCACAAGAATCAGGTGGTACTAAAGATATTACTGGGGGATTACCACGTGTTGCTGATCTATTCGAGGCACGTCGACCAAAAGAACCGGCTATTCTTGCTGAGATTAGCGGTATTATTTCTTTTGGTAAGGAAACTAAAGGTAAACGTCGCCTACTGATCACGCCGATAGATGATGGTGAAGCACACGAAGAAATGATCCCTAAATGGCGTCAGCTTAATGTCTTTGAAGGTGAGAGAGTTGATCGTGGTGATGTGATTTCTGATGGCCCAGAATCGCCACATGATATTTTGCGGTTGCGTGGAGCTCATGCTGTTTCTTGTTATATAACGAACGAAGTCCAAGAAGTTTATCGCCTACAAGGAGTTAAAATTAACGATAAACATATTGAAGTTATCGTTCGTCAAATGTTACGTAAAACAACAATTGTTGATGCTGGTAACTCTGAATTTTTAGAAGGTGAACAAGTAGAGTTCTCACGTGTTAAAGTAGCAAACCGCAAATTAGAACAAGAGGGCAAATTACCTGCTACCTTTAGTCGTGATCTGCTAGGTATTACCAAAGCCTCTTTAGCGACAGAGTCCTTTATCTCAGCAGCCTCATTTCAGGAAACAACACGAGTGCTTACTGAAGCTGCAGTTGCTGGAAAACGTGATGAACTTCGTGGTTTGAAGGAGAACGTCATTGTTGGCCGCCTAATTCCTGCCGGTACAGGCTATGCATATCACAAAGATCGAATACGTCGTCGTCATATGCTTAATGACCCTGTTGCCTTATCACAAGTTAACGCTGATAAGGCAACAGCTAATTTAGCAGAATTACTAAATGCGGGTTTTAGTAATCGAGAGCATGAATAATTCACATTGATCTGTATAAAACACCCTCATCATAAAGAGGGTGTTTTATAACTATCTTATATAGTAGAGAGATAGATTAAATAATAACACGCTATCGTTTTATTACTTTATATATTTATTACTTTATATAAATTGAGTATTTTACTTTTTTTTAGTTTTTCACTTTAATATTGCAATAAATCATTTGATGCCGAAAATAAAAATATTTTTTATGTTTAAAAAGCAGACATAGGCAAGGTATTTAATCCTAATTGTTGTTTGATTTAAACCAATTTAATCTAGAATAAATAAAACATCATGAACTTAGTTAATTTTTTTGTTTAGGAAATAATTGTATTCTATTGAATATCATTTATCCCACCCAACTAAATAACTGTTGTAAATGAATGTCGCTCAATTTTTTATTTCTTATCCCCATAATGCAAGGAATTGCAATTTTTTTTCGCATAAATAAGAAAAAGTACCTCCACTCGCTATATTTTGCTTCTAATGTATTTACCTTCACCAAGTTGTTACCGACCAAAAAATGGGAAGTATCTAGCAATTAGAAATAGCTTTTAATAAATTAACCTAATCAGTCAGTACATCTGATAGATTACTACATCATATAATTAAAGAGATTATTTTCTAATCAGAAGAAATTGAAATTCTTTTTTTAATTTCCGAGAAATAATGTTTCAATTTTTTCTGTCACTATGATTTATATACTCCATATACTTTAATTTTTATACCATACGTATCCATCTAGAATACTCCATTTTAGGTTTTAAGGTGATAGTTATTAGAAATTCATGGTATAGGATGGCACTATCAAGCTAACAGTTCTACTCTTATGCTTCGTAAATCTGTTTTCCATCCTTAAATTGGAGCACAAATCCTAGAAAAATCAAAGTAGAATACGAGTTATAAAGCATACACTTTAATTGCCATAACTCTATATCTATCAAATTTTTATAAAAATAATGGGCTAGGTTGGAAGATTTTTTCTACTTCAGGAACATGCTTTTTATCAGTAATAAACATAATGATATGATCATCTTGTTCAATAATAAAATAGCTATTTGCAATGATGACTTTATCATCACGAACGATAGCACCGATGATTGTGCCTGGAGGAAGCTTTATTTCTGAAATTTTTCTACCAACAACTTTGGATGTCCTTTCATTACCGTGAGCAATTGCTTCTATTGCTTCAGCAACACCTTTACGCAAGGATGAAACATTTATTATATCAGCTTTACGAACATGTCCTAGTAAAGCGGAAATTGTTGCTTGTTGAGGTGATATAGCGATATCAATGACTCCTCCTTGTACAAGATCAACATAAGCAGAACGCTGAATAAGAACCATTGCTTTCTTTGCTCCCATTTTTTTAGCAAGCATAGCTGACATAATATTAGCTTCATCATCATTAGTCAGTGCTATAAAAACATCTATTTGCTCAATATGTTCTTCAGCTAATAGCTCTTGATCAGAAGCATCGCCATAAAAGACGATTGTATCATGTAATAATTCTGCTAATTCAGTTGCTCTTTCTTGATCACGTTCTATTAATTTAACACTGTAATCTTTTTCTAACTGTTTTGCTAAACCAGCACCAACATTACCACCCCCAACTATCATAATTCGTTTATAGGGTTTCTCCAGTCGTTGTAATTCACTCATAACAGCACGAATATGCTCAGGAGCGACAACAAAGAATATTTCATCTCCTGCTTCAATAATTGTTGACCCCTGTGGTCGAATATGTCTATTTTGACGAAATATTGCAGCAATTCTTGTATCAATATGTGGCAAATGTTCGCGTAAATTTAAAAGGGAATTTCCTACTAATGAACCTCCATAATAGGCTTTTGCTGCAACAATACTTACTTTGCCACTTGCGAAGTTAACAACCTGGAGTGCACCAGGATATTGGATTAATTTATAAATATAATCAATGACAAGCTGCTCTGGTGAAATAAGATAATCAATCGGTATGTGATCAGGAGTAAAAAGTTTTTCAGTTTCCTTAATATATTCAGATGCACGTATTCTAGCAACTTTATTTGGCGTGTTAAAAAGAGAATAAGCGATTTGACATGCAATCATATTGGTTTCATCTGAATTTGTTACAGCAACTAGCATATCAGCATCTCCAGCTCCAGCTTCCCTTAAAATTCTAGGGTATGAGCCATGCCCACTGAGAACTCTTAGATCGAATTTATCTTGTAACTGGCGTAAACGTTCAGTATTAGTGTCTACGACAGTAATATCGTTGTTTTCATGGACTAAATTTTCTGCCAGTGTTCCACCAACTTGTCCTGCACCTAATATGATAATTTTCATTATATTTTTATCTTACTGCCAGATTGAGTATTCATTCAAAATAGTAATATTATCTTTTTATCAGATAAGCATAAAAACCAGTCTGCCTCTACTTTTAGTGAGTAATATTTATTGACCTAGTTTTATAGTCTTATTTAAAGAACATTCAGGATGATGAAAAAAATTTCATGATTTGTTCTTTTTTTTTATCCGTAAAAAAATAGAAAAAGTTACATAAACTAGTATCCTATTATTTTTTAAGTAAGGACAGATAACTTCTAAAAGTTCATATTGCAATTTAACCAATTAATAGATATCTATCTGTTTTTTAAAAATTTTATATCTAAATATCTAGGAATGAGCTCTTCCGTAGCGCTAGTCGGCACATCCCATCTAGCAATATACGATAAATTTTATACCAAATACTTTATCTATTATGGTGGTTTACTCTACGCCAATTACCAATGATAACTCTTGCATATAATTTTAGTCGATTAAAATTTTCTTGGATATGGTTTATTCGTAGTTCATTTGCTTATGCACATTTCTAATATATATGGTTTCGAAGAAACTTTCGTATACTACTTATTAATTTCATGAATGATTTTAACAACATAGACATGATATGCCATGATAAAATCTATCTTACAGGCATCCGCAAAACTAGAAATATTACATGTGATCCAATTCATTAACTCATCTATAATGGTATTATAAAGCTAATAGTTATAGCCGTTAATGATGAGCTTGAAGCCATGCAGCAACAATATGCTTAACACTTCCTTATCGACAGGCGTAATATGCCATAGTCTATAATAGTTATTTGCCACAGCGAATTATATCATACTGATGTTGACTGTATTAAAATTAAAGTTCATAATATCAATGAGGCAGTCACAGATCTGCAACGGAATATCCTTTAATAGCTCCTTGCTAGAGCATCTTATCTAAAGCATGCAAAAAATGTTGAAGAATTGCTAATATTTGCTTGTACATGCGAAGCATGTCTCTACCTGTGATTTTCACGAAGCTATAGTGTAGCGTGCTCCGCTTACTTTTTAGTTGGAAGTACATGGTCCATCTACCAGTACTTTTCATCATTAAATTGAAATAATAATGACTCTTTAATAGCACATATTGCAATGGCGCCACACCATTCGTCATTTAAGCGATACGCGCTCCATAGATTTGTTTCTGTGGCGATGTTGCTATATACTCTGTCATATCAATTATCAAGCAAGGTAATTGCCTTTTCCTGCTGGGGATTATCGGCATCACTGAACATGGCGGTGAGGAACTAGTTACTATAGAAGATTATTATCGAGAAGCAGAAGCTAACCAGACCTAACTTCTCAATTCCATACAAACAAGCCTAGCTTAACCGTATCTTCAATGGTTGCTACTGAAGACGATGCCATTGGTTTTTCTAATGCGATGGAAAAATGTTCCATGACACACAGCACAAAAGCTATTGGTTACACAAAACAGTTAAGATACTTGATTTGCTATCAAAAGGTATGCAACCGAAAGTTAAAGCTGAGACCTACAAAATGGAGGTTTGGCTAGCATAGAGAGCTATGAGATGCTCCTAAATAAAACCTCCTTGATGTCTCGTTGGAAGGTTTTCAGTGAAATATCCTGCACGATGAAAAAACAAGAGAAAGATTGCAAATAACTGCTGGCAGTTTACTACTTCTAGTCATAGAGTAGTTGGTATCAATAAGAACGATGAATCATATTGAATAAGATTTTTCTAAGTAAAGCCATGAGAAACTGCCGCGCCAAGAACTGTAGTTCAAGAAACAAGTATTGAATGATATTTAAGCTACTACAGTCTGCTTAGAAAAGCTGAAAAAGATTGCGAAGGGACACAAAACAACTCAGATATCGTGCCAGTCTCTCTAATCGGATTTTGACCTGCTGACTATAGTGCTCTAAACAACGTCTAATTTAAGAACTGATAATAGATTTACAAAGTACAAAACCAGAACAAGACCGACAGCTATACAGCAGATAGATCTTGAATTGTTACCTAGCTTTTATTAAAACCTAGTAACTAGTTAATTATACATTGTTTTTTCAATTTGATGGCAAATTTACTATAATTTCTTAAAGTTACCTATATATAACCTGCTTGTTGTAATAGAATTACATCTCATATTCATGAGTAGAATAATATAATTGATTGACTCTTAGGTCTCTCATACCTGGTTTTTGATTATTGACCTCAAAAATTCTTTCCAATTGAGCGAAATAAATTTACTAAAGTTTTTCTAAAAGCTATTTAGTATGTAAATAACTATTTTTATTATTATTGACTTTTGTATTTGATGTTTTTTCTTGCCGTTAAAATTATCTTAATATATTGTTAATTAAGACTTTAAATTTAGGATGTTTCAGTATGATGAATTAATAGCAAATATTGTGTATGTGACTGGTCAGTGCTCACTCATACTAAGTTCCAGTCTGATACTTAGTAAATCTATTCTCCATCCTTAAATTCAACGTTATTTATCAACCCCATGGTCAAGCACAGGTCAAAATCCCAATTAGATATGGCTGGCATGATATCTGGGTGGTTTTATGTCCTTCCGCCATCTTTTCTGGCTTTTCTAAGCAGACTGTAGTAGCTTAAATAGCATTCAATGCTTGTTTTTGGAACTAGAGTTCTTAGTGCGGCGGTTTCTAATAGCTTCACTTAGAAAAATCTGATTCAATATGATTCATCGTTCTTATTGATACCAAGTGCTCTCTGACTAGAAGTAGTAAACTGCCAGCAGTTCTTTGCAATCTTTCTCTGGTTTCTTCATACGTTGCAGGATATTTCACTGAAAACCTTCCAACGAGACATCAAGGAGGTTTTATTTAGGAGCATAACAGCTATCTTCTTTGGCCAGCTAGCCAGATCTTCCTGTTCTGCCCCCCATCTTCTCATGCAGCGAAGTCTTAATTTTCAGTTGCATGCCTTTTGGGAGTGAAGCCAGCACATTAACTGTTTTTTGTAACCAATAGCTTTGGTTCTGTATGTCATGGAATATTTTTCCCAGAGCATTAGAAAAACCAATTGGATCGTCTTCAGTAGCAACCATTGGAGATACGGTTAAGCTATACTTGTTAGTATGGAATTAAAAAGTTAGGTCTGGGTTCACTTCTGATTCTAGATAAGAATCTTCGAGCGTAACTAGTTCCTCACATTCATGTTCAGTCATGTCAATAATAACCAGATGAAAAAGGAGATTATCTTGCTTTGTGGATAAGGACAGTAGTATATAGCAACATCACTATAGAAATAAATCTATGGAACGCGTATCGACCGCTTAAATCACGAAGGCACCACATTACATGTCCTATTCAAGAGCTATTACTATTTTATTTCAGTCTGTTGAATTGCACTACAGATTAAGAGATAGTATGTGCTTTTCCATAGAGAAGTACGAATCCTCCTCCTACATAGCTCCATAAAATTATTGGTGGAAATACCACACTATGGGACTAAACCAATAGTAGCAACTCTTCAACATTTTTATATGCTTTAGATAAAATACTAGTAATGAGCTATTGAACCAGATTTCATTTCCGTTGCGATCTCTAATCTTTGGTGCTTTAATCTTACACTCCTCAATAGGAGTTATATTGTTTGTTATGGCAAATAATCTTTACAGACGATAACATGGCAATGCTTGTCGACAAGGCGGAGTTTTCAGCATGGTTGCTCTAGAAGCATGCCTTTGAGATCAGCCTCAACGACTGCAGATCAGCTGTCTAATATCATTAGAGATGAGTTCATGTAATGGATCAAAGGTAATATCTGGTTTCACGTATACCTATAGGATAGATTTTTCATGGAATTTCATTTCTCTATTATTGAAATCATTAATGAAATCAATCAGCCATGGATACTAATATCTTCGAAATAGCATAATACAAGAAATGATAACAACTCAGTATGATAGCATCATAAACAATTTCTGATTGTACGGCATAGAGATAGAAATACGATTAAAACGAAGTTGGTAAATTTATACAACAATAAAATAATGAATAATGCATTTACCCTTTTAATGGGTTATGGTTATTTATTGTTTAATAAAACCTTTCTAATAAGAAGAAAGACTCTAAATACAGCAAAACTAAGATTTTCTAAAAATGCTTTATCTTTGATCTTATATATTTTTTACCATCTGGAATCAAGTGCTTTATAATTTCTTTTGATCAATAAGATGGGCAATAACTTTGGTATCCATGCTTCTAAGCTTATATTTTTATGTTAAAAATAATTACTTACTAATTATAAATACCAGCAAAAAATTTATTTTTAACTTTGTTGCAATGGTGAATTTATTATTTTGCCAGGAATAAACTGCCTATGAGGCGAGTTTAAAAAATCACTAGCTAACATTATTTTTTTAGAGGCCGGTTGTATTTTTAAGATATTTAAAATACCTTTCGCAGTTGCTACTTTAATTCCTCTTTTATCGGCACTTAAAATTGTTCCAGGTGATGCCTGGATATCATTGTAAATAACTTCGGCATACCAAACTTTAATAGGTTGGTCTGCAACAATAAAATAACTTATTGGCCAAGGATTAAATGCTCGGATACATCGTTCAATTTGTTCAGCAGAAAGTCTCCAATCAATTAATGCCTCATTTTTACTCAGTTTTTTAGAATAGTTAGCAAATATATTATTTTGCTTTTTTAGTTTTGCTTGACCGGAAGTTAGTAAATCAATAGCATGCAAGAGTGCAATAGGGCTAAGTTTTACAAGTTTTTGATAAAGTGTTACGCTTGTGTCCTTTAGTTCAATTGGACAACTTACTTTATAGAGTATATCCCCGGTATCTAGACACTTATCCATTTGCATAATTGTAATACCTGTTTCTTTATCCCCAGCCAAAATTGAACGTTGAATTGGCGCAGCGCCCCTCCAGCGAGGTAGTAGTGAGGCATGAACATTGATGCACCCCATTGGTAGCATATTTAATATAAATTCAGGTAAAATTAGACCATATGCAACAACAACCATAATATCTGCATGTTGATTTTTAATCCAGCACTGACTTTCTTGTGTTTTTAGACTTGTTGACTGAAAAATAGGAATATTCTTTTTTTCAGCAAGAATTTTTACCGGGCTTGATGTTAGTTTTTGTCCTCTTCCAGAGGGTTTATCAGGTTGTGTTAAGATGCCAACAATTTGGTACTTATCCTTGCTATTAAGCAATGCATATAAATGTTGTGCTGCAAAATCTGGGGTACCTGCAAAAATGATTCGCAAACAGTATGACACGTAAAAATCCCTATATTATAAAATATGAAAATTATCATTTCGATATTTTTACTTTTAGAAGTTCGAGCTTTTTAATTTTCTACCTAATGTAATTGGCGTTTTAATACAAAAAAATAGTCAATTAATAATTTGCTATTTATCTATGATCTATTTCATAGAGCTTACAGATAGTAAGCAGTTAATCTTTTTTTAATTCAAATTCTGTACTATTGATATTTAAGGCTTTAATTTTAATCTATTTAGCACGAGGTACAAATACCTATTTCCCTTTTCCTGTATAAAAAGAAAAGATTCTTCAATTCCATTTTTAGCAAATGCTTATATGATAGCATGATTTATAAGTACCAATTTTTATTAGGAAATCACAAAACATTAATAAGAATAATTCTTTTATGAAAGAAAACATATATTGCAGATAAAACCAAATACCTTATTCTTCATACATTGTTTCAAACATATCATTTACGCTACACGATGTATTTCTCCATCAACTTTTTTACTGATTTTATAATTTTACTAATATATTCATCAAGATGAATATATTAGTAAAATTATAGTGATATAAATATTTAAAACTATATCTAAAAAGTAAAGGTTACTTAATGACCCTATTCTAAACATTTCTCATTATGACTGACAGCATTAGTTATAAATAAAACACACTTTTCATAAATTAAATCTAAAAATATATGGATCTAATGGAAATATGGCGACGTATGAGGATAATCTCATATCTTTTAAACTGTCAAAACTAGTGTAGTTATAGAGAAATATATTACATGAAATAAGAATTATTAGCAAATCTAATTCTGGTGTATGGCCTGGTCAGGCTACGTTCCAGTCTGATGCTTTCTAAATCTGTTCTCTTTCCTTAAATTTGACGTTGTTTACAGCTAGCGTTAAGGTAACAAGTTCTCTTAGCTGCTTCCAATTTTTCTAAGCAAACATGAGCAGCATAAATAGCATTGAAAGTGTTGTTTTTCGAAGCAAAGTTTTTTGAGCCTTGCCATTCGTAAGCTCTTACTGTTGAAAAAGCTGATTCAATCAGATTGGTAATCCTTATTGACTCCTAATAATACTTTGACGGTAAGTCGTAAAATATCAGCAGTTATTCTTGATCTTTTCCTAGCTTCTTCATTGCTGAATGATGA
>JBHEQW010000011.1:0-41559 GCA_046530935.1 Arsenophonus sp. | reverse complement strand
AATGTATTATTAGCTGAAGCAAAAGTGCCTTATGACATCGTTTTAGATCTAGATGAAATAAATAATGATTTTGCTCGTACCGATACGGTATTAGTGATTGGGGCAAATGATACTGTTAATCCAGCTGCACAAGATGATCCTAATAGCCCAATAGCTGGCATGCCAGTTCTGGAGGTTTGGAAAGCGCAAAATGTTATTGTATTTAAACGCTCAATGAACACTGGCTATGCTGGCGTTCAAAATCCGTTATTTTTTAAGGAAAATACCCAAATTCTATTCGGTGATGCAAAAATAAGCATAGAAGCTATTTTGTATACCTTATAAGTTATTTGATAAAATAATGGCTCTATTTTATCGTGCTGTTTAGCTGTTAATAATCATTATATAGATTTTTTACCTAAAAATCCAATGCAATAATATCTGCATGTAATTCGTCATAAACTTTATAGAATTTTTCTCATCAGATCTTTCAATGACATAACTATATTTTTCATCAATGCCTAAATCTTTGTCTTAATATTTTTATTCCAAGAAAATGATACTATCAAATTAAGGGCTTGATTATATATACTTAGATCAAAATCCGATAATTTAATAGCAATATTTATTGGCGATAGAGGAGCTATGGCACTAACGAAATGAATATGTAAATTTTAACAATCATATGATTGATATTTTTCGTCTACTGAATTAGATTAATAATAATTTTATGGATGATATGATTCTTGATAAGTTAAATTAATTACAACAACAATAGGACCGTCATTAGGAATGCTTTATCTTTTACCGTCCAGACTTGATAGCTAGCATCTACATAGTATAGATGCTAGCTATCAAGGGATAGTGAGTATCCTAGCATAAAACCAGTCATTTTTATGAGCAATTTTAATACTAAATCATATTTGTCTAGAATAACTTCTTCAAGAATCGCTTTATAATATTTCTTATACTATATTACTTTGATCTTAATGTTAATTCGGATTCTAAATAGAATCTAGCTTGCTTTTTTATCCATACTTTTGGTAACTAATAACATCTTTTTGCATAGCATTTCTTCTTCAGGAGAAGAAGAGGTTCTCATAATCATCTCATAGGAAATGAGACCATAGATTGGCAAAAAAACCTTAATGAGTCCACCATTGCGTTGTATTTATATGTTTTGTGCCTGGATCATTATATAGATCCTAGTCGCACAGCTTTATTCATGGCAATATGCCTATTGATGGATATTGCTAAGGACAATACAATATCATGATTATTAGGCTTCAATCGTCAGATAATTATGATACCTAAAATTAGAACTACTCTTAAGGCTAGCAAAGAGTCGGTGTTTACTTTAACTAAGCGCCATAGCATATCTCAACTTATTGTTACCAAAGAAAAAATAAGATTGTGTTGATGAATCAGACCAATATTCTCCATAATTTGCTAACGAACGACACCCTTGCCTTGTGCGCTCAGGAAGCAATAGTTATTTTACTGCAAAAAACTTTTTTCTCTATTTTGACAATCTTTTTTTGGTAGTTGTATATGAATTCTTGAACCAAGATGTTAGTATATCGATCTGCCGTGGATCGAGGGTTTATGTAGGCTAGGAGAGTGTAAAATTTTTATAAAATGAGGCATGGAAGAAATAAAGTTCTTACACTGAAGCGAAGGCTATATATAAGCAGCATAAAGCGGTTAAAATCTACGAGACTGCTTGTCTCCGCGTAGATGTGAAATATCTTCTTCCACAAATGCTAAACGAAACTTCATGATGGTTTTTCATAGGTATGGATCCGTGCCTCTATCACTCTATGGATTTTTATCAGTAATTACAAGACTAAGATTGAGGAGGCAAATGTTTGATGTTTTTTACGTGATCTTAACTGAGTATCTCCCATGGCTATCCATTTTGTAACTTGTGGCAATGGTAAAGAATTTATAGAGTACATTTCTGGTCTGCAAAAACGTTTAGCAACCGGAAACCATGAATTCGCCAGTTTATCTACAGATGTTGGTAGAGAACAATAATTTAGCTCGGCATAGCGAGGAATTATCTCCTCAATTGAATGATATGATCGAGCGATTTTCTATGTCTATAGAAGTTGGATTCAGAACCATCATTTCAATTTTGATAAAGAACTTGATGGTTATGAAATTGAATCAATTTTTGAATAAAGATAAAAATTCATCTACATTATTATTGCTAAAATTTGATAAAATCACTTTACTGGATCTTTTAAAAAAAATTTTTTTGAATGTTTGTTATTTGATATACCCACTAATTTTATAGATATTAAACTATAGGTTTATTTTTTATAACCATCGTTTTTTATTTTATGGACTTTTTCTTACAACAATTCCATGGCTTCCTTGTCAAGCTGAGAGTCGATAAGCTGAGAGTCGATAAAAAGTAGCCTTGCAGACGCATAAAATGCATTATACGGATTTATATGCAGGAATCTTTTTATCAAATAGAGAAACTAGGTTTTTCTGGTTTTTTGCGAGTTGTGTCATCTACAGCACTTTATAAAACCTTCATTAATAGTATGACTTATTTACTATTGGATAGTAAAGCATATTAGTGCATCACATTTACAATGTCTAGCTAGAAATATAGGTTATATATATTGTCCGAACATTTCTTCCTGCGTCATAGTATGCTCTGTTGTAGTACTAGTTAGTTTGATAATCATATTAATAATATAACAACCATTATTAGATGGTGTGTGGTATGGTGTAATGCTGCAAGTTTTAATGAGGCTGGTATCTGTGGGCGTTTAAGCTAGCACAAGAGGTATTTTACGTTATATGCTATTCTCATTTCATCTTTTTAATAAAGTGCATTTCCTAGTAACGTTAAGATTTTGTCTTCAAGGTAATGCTACAAATGTTTCCTGGCGCAGAGATGCTTAGAAGACGAGGAAAGAGTATTAGATTTATTATGTCATCTCTTTGACGTAACACTTGGATGACGATACTTCACTAGATTTCTTTGCTAGTTCTTTTTTAAAAAAACAACTCACAAGCCATACAGCATGTTTAATATCCAGACTGTGTCATTTGGTAACGGAAACATGAACATGAGGATGTTGATTTAGTTGTCAAATATAAATCTATAAGGCATAGAAGATAGCAATTTGATACACTATTTTTGTGTTCTGCTGTAGTTATAGAGCAAAGGTAGAATGTATCTGGCAGTTTGACGAGAAAACATAGCATTGAGAGTAGAGCCCATTATTATTGAAAGAATACAAATGAAGATGAGTAATAGTAAACATAATATGTTGCTTGCTAGTGTTATCACAGTAGAATAAAATATCAACTAGATCTGCCACCACTACTAAGTGGCTTTAAAACCGCATAAACTTCAGGCTTTTAAACTTAATAAGTTTTTTAGAAAAAACTGATGTTTGAATATTTAGGAGAGAAGCACAGCAGTAGCGTTTGAAACTTCATTATATAATAGTGCCGAAGAGGCAAGCGTTTCATCTACAGAGATATAGAAGTCTACGAGAGTTACCACTTTCACTATATTTTTCAAGAAATTTATTCTGCCTATCATAAATGTTGAAAAGCATTTCAGTTAGGCGTGGCGCGTGGATTATCCATCTGTCTATAATTATCCTCTTTTTGTTGTATCTTATCTTGCTAGAAAAATATAAATCTTGATCCTATCTGCATTTGTCATATCTATCGGCCAAGTTATCTCTTTGTATTTGTAGAAGTTGACGAAGAAGACAGTGGATTATTTTTAGTTGTTTATAATATAGTGATGAATTTATTAGCAAACATACTTTAGTTATTTCTTCCTTAATCTACTTGTATCTTGTATTATCAGAATTGTGGCTTTTTGGTTATGTGCTCAAATTCTTGGCTAATCGTAATTAAATGCTGATAATACTTGTGTGTTAAGAAAAATTTGAGCTCGACTCTGATACTCTATCATTGTATAGCCTCTTTTGAGAGGCTATGAAAAATTCAGTTGGTCTGTCATAATTAATTTGAAGATAGAGATTATAAAGCTCTTAGCGGATAAACAGACTGTATAACATCTGAAATTATCTGTTTTTTTCTGATTTACATGATTTACAGTCTTTAGAAGATTTTTATTTCAAGTCATTCTAGATAATTTTCTAAAATGAATTAACATATTAACATATCGTAGAGTATAAAATAAGCACTCAGATCATGAAAATCATTGAAGTAGCATAGCTGTATATCGCTAACACCACATACTGTGCAGGTTCTTTTCTATTATCTATGCTGCTCTCACATGTTTTCTAGCTTTCCTATATAGGAAATAACCATGCCATTTAAAGGATTCATAGAAAAATATTTAGTTGAGTTCAATCAATAATAACCACTTAGTGCATTTATATTGCCTATAGCATATGAAGCAAGGAAGGACTTACGCCATCTAAACGCCGTTTTTAAATCAGTGCTTGTTTATTTCTGTGATTTCAGCAAAGTCAAGCTATTCAACATACATTGAGATGATAACTAAATAATTTATCCTTGTAATCTAGCTCTCTGTAGAGGACTTCAAGTAAGATTGTTAAATGTTTTTCTGCAATCAAGGATTGCACAACAGTAGCACTGAAACCATAATGAATCTCTCAATCAGATGCCATGTTCACTGTGATAATATCTGTATGAATGGATAAAGTGAAATGAGTTGTTTCAATAATATGAATCGATATTATCTAATAGATTGTCGCCTAGCCAACTAATCAGATTTAGCTTTAGTTGATAGGTAGTGAAGAAAAAGTATCTTTAATCTGCATAACTGTTTGGTTTTTCCATGGCAATCTCTCTGTAGAGAAAATTTTTTATAGAGTATAAAAGATGTTTACTAACAACTTTTAGTAAAATAGGCGATGATCAAGATCATATCGTTTTTTTCCTTTAGCAACTGTAAGTTAGAATATGCAATAATGCTTAATTAAAGCAGATGTTGGGCTCTTTGTTGCAATGAAGCAGCCATGATTTTATGGGTTGTAGTAGTTGTCTTATGATGTAGTATCATCAATATGATATATTACCATCAACTTTTATATCCATAAGTACCTATCTTACTATAATAAAGATAGGTTGTTCGGAAGAGTCTATATAATGATCTTGGACAAAACACTTAGTGATAAATTAATGATGTATGGTCATTTCTGGTCTATGAGGTTTCAGAGATTCTGCCGTATCCTGCGGTTGATTTCATGAATTATTTTAATAATAGAGAGATGATATGCCATAAAAAAGCTTACCATACAGGTATTAGCATAACTAGATATTAACTATTATCTCCCTTGCATAAACTCATGCAAGGCTGCCACAAGGCACTTGGATAGGCACCGTCGTTAAGATTGAGTTCTGGAGAAATATACTGCAATAATATGCTGAATGCCAGCTTTTTTGATTGGCTGTGTGTCCATGACGTTGTCTGTAACTGGTATTTATCATGGCGCAATATATAAATTTGTATAGGCGATCTTGAGATTAAAGTAACTAAGGTCAATTTTGAGATAGCACTGGTAATTGAATATGCTTCAATAGCTATCGTTGCTAGCGCCTTATCTGAATCTTACAAAAACATTTAAGAGTTACTCTACAATAGCTGTAACTGCGAGGCATTTCTTTACAGGTGATTTTCATAAAGTCTATGGCGCACTTCTCGGTTAAAAAGCAGAGGCTCTATCTGTCAAGCACCATCAGCATACTAAAACAGCAATGGCTTTGAAGATCACATGCAATGCTACTTGCATGATTTAAGCATACACGCTACGTTTATTTCTTGGCCGATGGCATATTAAGATCCTGTTAGGCAAGATGATTAGCTTTGTTTGCTAGTATTATAGGCGTAACTCTGAGCATGGAGATAAGGAGCTCTTTACGATCAAAGATGCTTATTGATAGTCAGAAGCTAACTTTTCTAAACTTCTTAATTCTGCGAGCGCGTAACTTAATCGTATTCAACGAGTTTTCTTTTGGAGAAAAGAGGTGCGTTTGGTTTGTTGGAATTCAATAGAAAAAATGTTCCAGGATATATATCAACAACGCTGTTAGGTAGACAAAATAGTTAATATGTTGGGTTCACTCAAAAGGCACAAAATTGAAAATTAAGCCTGATTTGCAGTAGGTTAGGCTATCAGAACGCCGCTATGTCGATAATAAAGCCCTTAATGTTTTTTTGCAATGTTTTGACTGAAGTGCATTCTGTGACGATGAAGAAGCTGAAGAAAGATCGAGAAAAACTGCTAGCATTCTTATTGATCTAAACTTTTCGTTTGGATGGAAAGTTAGGATCAATAAGAATAAAAAATCTGATTGAATTAGTTTTTGCGACAGTGAGAGCCTATGAGAAACAACAATGCGCAAAGAACTTTAATTAAAAACAGTCCTTTCAATGGTATTTAATCTGCTTCAGTTTTGTCAGAAAAAGTGAAACTTACAGCTAATGTAATGGTATTTGACATTGTTCTTTGTGCTAAACAAAATCCAATTTAAGGATAAAAATGGATTCACAACGCATCATAAGATGCGTAGCTTAATCGTCATGCATCAAATTTGCTAATAACTCTTGCCTATTGTCTTTAAGATATTGCTTTTCAGTCTGTTGATTGCACTTAGAGAGATCATATCCCTTTTCAGCGAGATATGCGCAGCCAATCTAAACAACTCTAAAGAGGTTCATGAAAATCACTGGTGGATTATATACCTAGCAGGTGTATAGTCATTAGGAACTTTTCTACGTCTTTTGTACGCTTCAGATAAAGGAGATAAGCAACGAGCTTGTTGCAGGATATTCTATTGCCGCTGCAGGCTCTGATTTTAGGCACTTTAATCTAAAAATCGCTAATAGAACTCTCTATAGTTCTTTATTGCAAATAACCGTTATAAACTATGAGGCGCATGGATACCTACAGGTTGATAAGGTGGTGTTTTAGCATCTTGCTGTAGCATAACTTGGAGCCTTAGCTTGAACTGATGTAGATATAGTTATCTCTGGCACTATTACGAATGAGTTAATGCAATGGATAACAGGTAATATCTTATTTTATGGATACCTAATAGTGTAACTTTTTCATGGCATATCATCTATATGTTGTTAAAATCATTCACGAAATTAATTACTAGTGTATAGGTCATATCATATCTTCGCAACCACATCCATACGCGATAAATTAGGATAACTCTTACTCTATCTCTTTAGCAGCAATGAAGATTATAATTGGTAGGAGGTATATTTGTTTTAATAAAAATGGATGATTTAGATATTGCTAATAAAATGAATTTATGTTCAGTTACATCAAGCAATTTCATTGCAGAATAAATTTCTTTTAAATTTGTATGAGTAAATTGTATGTTTTTATAAATTATCATAGTATAAACTTAAGCAAAAAAAAGAAGCTAGCTTAAGATTATTTAATGCAATGAATATTACTACAATTATAGCATCATTACACATATCTATATTTTCATTAAATCCATGCACTTTCTAGACTTAATTAATAATAAATGTATCCTATTTATAATCAATACTATCAATTATAATTAGAAATATCTATAATAAGTATTAAATAGTTTTAACTTTTTGGATATACCTTTAAACATTTATGTCAATATTAAATATATTACATTACCCAGATAAACGTCTTCGTAAAATTGCAAAACCGGTAAAAAAAGTTGATGCAGAAATACAACATATAGTGAATGATATGGTTGAAACGATGTATGAAGAAGAAGGTATTGGTTTAGCCGCAACACAGGTTAATATTCATCAAAGAATTATTCTTATTGATGTTTCGGAATCTCGTAATGAAAAATTAGTATTTATAAATCCTGTTATCTTAGAAACATCTGGTGAAACAGGAATTGAAGAAGGTTGTCTTTCTATACCGAAACAGCGGGCATTTGTATCTCGTGCTAAATGGCTAAAAATCAACGCATTAGACGTTAATGGTAAAGAATTTGAATTAGAAACAGATGATCTACTTGCTATCTGTATTCAACATGAGATAGATCATCTAAATGGAAAATTATTTATTGATTATCTTTCTACATTAAAACGCCAACAAATTAAGCAGAAAATTGAAAAGCTCGAACGTCTAAAAGCAAAAAAAGAGAAATAATAATTTTCATGTTTTATGAAATATGGAGATTTTTATGTGTGTAATGGGACTATTTCTGAATTAATTTTGCACACACCAAAGATTTTGCAGTATAATAATTAGATAAATTAATAAACATCAAGAATAAATATTAAATTGTTGGTATTCTGTGGCAGAATCTGATAAATCATGTTGAGGATAGAATGGAGAAAACTTACATCACGCCCACTAAAAATGCTAGTAAGAAGAAAAGAATATTTCTATAATTACAGCCAACATAATTCTAAAAAAAATTAAAAAGTCAGTGCTGGATTAAAAATCAACATCTCAATGTTGTTTGTTGTTGTGGCATCTGGCTTAATTTCACCTAAAAACATATCAAATGATGCTATCAATAGACGCTACTATTTCAATGATTAAGATCATATTGCATCAATATATTTTTCTGTACAATTAGAAATTAGCTCAATCAGAAATTAGCTAATAAAACTACATTTTTTCTATGAGAGATTAGTTCAAGGTTAAACCTGAATTATTCAAAAAAATAGATGATGTTCTATCATGGCATGGAACATAATCTATTATGTTCTCTTTTAGAGAGCCTGAACAACATTTATATCAATAAAAATAAACCAATATATATGACTTGTAATAAGAGCTAATAACGTATTAAAGTCATAAAAAATAATAAGTTAATATGATCCGGCATATATTTATATTGTTGTTTAGAATTGCAAGATTTTACTTGCAATTTTAGTTAGTTTATACATATTATTAATTATGATATTAATTATCAGCATAATACTGAGAGTATTATTTGTTGAACAGAGCTAAAAGACGACTAATTGTTTCAATTGTTTATCTAAGATAAACACCAATATCACATTCGAGTTATTGATAAGCGTAATTCTTTATCTGAAAAACTACGCTTAGCAAAACTAGATGACAGATTATAAATAAAAGCAGCTAATCCTTCTTCAGTATTTTTTCTACTCAAGCAATATCATTTATTGATCATTTTTGATTTCACTGCTCATTAATCTTATTATTTACTGTCGAAAATTAGGCATTTTACCTGACAGGTCGTCGAGTGTTTCAAAAGGAATTTTGAAAGAGATTGAAGTTTCAATGTCTTTGGAAAAGCCTAGGTGTTGATTATTAATCATATCGTCAAAATCAACAAGATTATCCGCTAAATAGAAACCGGTAATTTATTCATTATCTTCTTTGGTAATGAGGGATCTAGTTGTTCCAGTTCGTGTTCATTCAAGATAAATGGAATACAAAACTGGCTAATACTGCAGTCCTTGCAATTGATAGCGCAGCCACCACACCAGACTGAATTCAGTGAATAACGCATTTTTCTTAGATCAGATTACTAGACTCATTATGATAAAAATATTGATTTTAATCAATTTAAATACATATTTTATGCTAGATTAAAAGAATTAATAAATTAGTTGTATTTTTATTTAACTAATGCCATCAATATAAACAGTTTACTTGATAGTGGAAATCATTTAAGCTACTTAAAAGCTAATTGTTCTAAGTTATAGAAAAATAAAAGAGTTATTAGCAAATATGATCTATTGTGGTCAAGTTATGACGTTCCTACTCCTCTGATGCTTAGAGGATTTGTTTTCTATCATTAAACCTTAAATTAGATGTTGTTTACCGTCAATGGGGGTAATAAACAACAGGTTAATCCTTCTTAACTTGTTCAATGTTTTCTGAGCAGATTATAGCAAATTAAATACCATTGAAAGGCTTGTTTTTCTTGAGCTACATTGTTTTTACGCTTTTATGTT
The DNA here is from genome assembly GCA_046530935.1 of Arsenophonus sp. Taxonomy (GTDB): domain Bacteria; phylum Pseudomonadota; class Gammaproteobacteria; order Enterobacterales; family Enterobacteriaceae; genus Arsenophonus. Next base: position 31,661 of record JBHEQW010000011.1, on the reverse strand, counting down.
TTTAGGCTCATGTCGAAAAAGCCGATTAAATTTGCTTTTTAGTTATTATTGACGTGAAGCTTTATAAGCTGCTAGCAGTTTTTTTCAATCTTTATCCAGCTTTCTCATTTGAAAGCTGGAGGTTCTTTGCTAAAACATTGCTAATAAAACATCAAGGCATTTATTAGAGTGGCATTACAGTTCTTTGCTAGCAGATGCCTCTCGCAGGTCAACCTTGATTTTTTGTTGCATCCCTTTTTGTAGTAAGGCAATAACATTAGTTGTCTTATGTATCTAACATCTAATAGTGTTGCTGATGCGTATCTAGGAATATCTTTTACATTGCATTCTAAAAATCAAGGGAAACCTGTTCATCGTAGTGAAAGCCTTGGAGATACGATTAAGCTTCATGCTAGCAGGCCATTAAAAAGATGGCTAAGTTTAGTTCTAATTCTCAATAACTGTTTTTAAGACTGACTACTTCTTTACGTCAATGTAAAAGTGATGCCAAGATGATTAAAAGGCAAAATGGATCATTTTGCATAATAGGACTGTATATGGAATTTGACAAAAAATAAACGTAATGAGTATCGATTAAATAATGCAAGGTGGAACAAATAGTTGCCTGTGATCTTCAAGTTATTCCTGGTTCAGTATTCTAATGGATAGAATACTGAACATGTACTTTTTCATTGAAAAAGTACAATACAAGCTTCGTAAAATCACTGTGGTAGATATGCCTTCAGGCGTACACAGACACATTAGCAAGTCTTCTACGATTTTTGTATGCCTTAGATAAGGCTTAAGTAAGCTATTGAAGTATATTCCATTGCTGCTGAGATCTTTGATCTTAAGCATTTTAATCTTAATAATCTCAATATCTCCAATAGTATTCTGTTGCTTCGCTGTGGCAGGTAACCAATTATGAGACATTGGTTCAATGATGCTTGCATCGTCAAAAATGCAGCGTTTTATCCTCTTGTCGCAGGATGCCTTCAAGCTCGCCCTCAACTGTGGTTGTTTATCAGCTGCCTATACGTCTGGCATCACTCATCATGGATGAGTGCATATAATGGATCATGTCTAATATCTGGTTTCGCATGAAACCTATATATAGTATCTTTTTTGTGGAGTATAATCTCTTTATTGTTGAAATCATTAGCTAAGTCAATCATAAGAATACGTTAGCATATCCGAAAGTTTATACTAGAAATAACCATAAACTCTTATATCGCCGCTTTCTCAAAAATAATGCTTACTATCAAAATTATTAAACCAACCTAGCTGGCTAAGAAAAGAATTAATCACAGCTAATTACCATTGATAAAGCTGCCAAAATTACTTTTATTTCTTAAGGTTGATACAGTTAGTGTCAATTGTTATTATGGTTTTCAATGTATATTGGTTTATCCACCAGTATCAGATTCATCTCCAATACAAGGATTAGAAATTACCGATCAACTTTTTAGTGTCGTAGATGGTTGTTATCATTTGGAAACGGCGATAAAGTTTTTGTGATTTAGTTGCGCTGTAGAATATGCTGAATATTAATGTTCTCCATGAAGCTTATAGCTTTATTTATTTGTGATCTCAGTTCTATTGAAGAAGTAGCACTGCCAAAAAACTTTTTACTGTTTTGCTTAATGTTTTCTGATTTGTTCAACTTAAAAAAATAAAACTTTTCTCATCCTTGTTGGAATTGATGATATTGATAGCGTTACTATTATATTAGTTGTTACATTCCTGGAATGAGTATAGTTATTTTATAATTTAGATTTAACTTTTAACTGATCTTTCATAGGCTGCAATTGAGTTTTACTATATACCTTATACTGATTATTGTAATTCTTAATTATATAGCTAAAGATATCATCAATGCAGACTGATCTCAAGCTTTACAGCAGAATTGAAATGATGCCATTTATAGCCATCTTCTTATATTTATATATCCATTAATTTGCTAGACAAGACCATTCGTTTGAGGATACATAGGTGCTGGCTAAGTTGTTATTTTATATAAACGTAGCGTCTTACGTGTGAGGTGTGGTGCAGCTACGCTGGGTTCAGAAATATTCATGAGTTTAGTAGTGTTTTATACTCTGTAATATGTTAATTTGCGGCTATCTTTGGAAAAGATTATTGATTTACTCATAAAGTAAATTGTGGCAACGTCTCTATTTTTAATTAGAGTTGCTTTAAAAAATCTTTTCTAGCTCAAACCAGATGCCTATGTAAATAAAATAACTCTACAACATGGAATCTATTAAGGCATTCTTTATAATTAGATAATAACTGTTCAAATTTTAAATGTAAAATTTATTGCTACTAACTCTTTAATTAGCTAATCTTTATTAGATTACAATAACAAGTTTCATGCTTTCTGGCGAAAGGCTTCATATCATTTAGTTTCATCTGAGCAAAAGATGAAACTCTTTATTTATGATCGGATTAATAAAATAGCTAATAAATACCCCACACTGCATTAAATTCTTCAAGAATTTTATAGCTTACATACGATGCAATCGATCTCTGGCAATTAAGACCGAGATTCGTTTTTTCCTTTTATCCCCATCCAAACTCTATGCTTATCTCGTGTTTTTTTGTGTTCCTATGTTGGATATAATGTTTTGCCTTGAAGAATTTATGAGAAAATGTTTTGTCGACTGTAATAATACCAACTTGCTGGATTTATGTTGATTATCTCCGCAATGAAGCAAAAAAAATAGTAACACCATCTAAAGGCTGTTTTTAAACAACCAATTCCTGTTGTTTTGCTTGCTTCTGTAAAGTTAATCTATTCAAGATACATCGCAGATAACTAAACTATTTATTCTTCTAATCTAGTTTTGCTATAGGACTTTCAGTAAGATTGTTAAATGTTTTTTTCAATATTGGATTTTGGAACGATATATCTCTAACTCTAATGAATCTGTTTATATGGTAAGATATTCACTGTAATAATATTAGCTTGAATAAAATAGAATGAGCTTCTTCAATACATGGAATCAAAATCATCTAATAAATTTTCGCTAAGCAAACTAATGAGATGTAGCTTTATGTTGGTATGGGGTGAACTTAAAGAGTCTTTTTGATCTGTATGTTTGTTTGCTTTTTCATGATAATCTAGGTAACTAAAATTTTTATACAGTAGAAGAGATTTCTACTAACAACTTTTGCCAATATAGTCAATAATTAACATTATCTCGTTTTTGCTATTTAGAAAACCAAGTTTTAATATAAGATAAAGCTTAGGCAAAATAGATATAAGCTATTTTTGCTTACATTAAGGAGCAGCTCTACTTTTAGATGTTTGATGTTGTAGTTGCCTGACTATGGAAACTCATCCTCATGATATTTTATCTTCAACTATATTTATCTTTATCAATCATTAGCAATCTTGCCATAAATATGGCTGTGTGACGAGCATCTAATATAATAATTTAAGAACAAGTAGTTAACAAAAATTTTTTTATGCTAAAGTATCTACTAGTGTTAGTTCAGTAAAAAAATGAATGTGGCCATTATTTTCTTTAGGTGCTGATAAAGTTATTAACTATATTGTAGAAAATCTTTCTGAAAAGATAGCTGAATATAAGCAAAATAAAGAGGTCAATCTGCTGGTTAATCTTGATTGTTGGCGATTATTTTAATAAAATTTATCAAAATTCTGCTAAATTTTACTGCATTATTTAGTTTTGTATGATGTAGTATGGTGGTAATTGGTAATAAAGGATGTCCGAGCAAGCATTGTCTCTGTGTCAGACATGTCAGCACTTAAATTTAATCACATTAATATGATCAAATAATTAATTTATGTTAGCATTCAGCAATGCCTAACAATAATTTTAGTAAAATTTGCGATTGCAACATCGTTATAAAATAATGTTTGACCACTGGTTAATTCAGTTAATATAAACCAAATTTTGATAAATTTTATCCATTGCAACAACCAAAAAAAGTACATAGTTTTATTGGAAAAGGTGCTTTAAGTGCTAAATTAGTGTTAGTTAATGAGCACTTTTAATATTGACGTTTTTAGTATCTTTTTCATTTTATTGAGAACTATTCAATGGTTAAATTATATAACTAGACAGTCTAATTAACTGAAGTTAATTTCATATTATTACCTTTACTAGTTTTTAGCCTATTATGAATAAACTTTGTTAGAATGAACAAAGTTCAAGTAAAAATATTATGCTTTATTCCAAAGCAAGAACAATAAAAATGTTTGCTGGTATTGCTCAAAAGAGCAAGTTAGTTTATGCGCGACTACTAGCTTTACCAAATCTGATATCATTAAAACCATTATTAAAAATGATCGAACTAATGTAAATGTCGATAACTCATAACTGATAGCTGATAAAGATGGTGATTAGATGCTTGAAGATATTTGTCTTGCTAGAGTGGTATCCGAACAATATTGGGTTGAAAAAAGCAAAATTTTAGCAGAATTGTCACAATCTTCTTCTGTATTATTAGGCAACCATAATAATTTATCTTTTGTTCTGACTGGTCATAATGATGAATTATTTTATTTTTACATAAAATATAGTTTGAGTTTATTATTTAAAATAATTTCCTGGAAATGATTATTGCTTGAACCTCTCTGACAGAGAGAAGTTATTCAAGTTTAAAGTTATTTAAATATGAAAACTAATTATTTTTGTATTTAAGTTATTCGTGTCACACTTTACAAGAACCAACTAATAACTTTGCAATTAATTAATAATTCGTGCAGGTGCTTTTTATTATTTTTTGATTGATGTATTAAAAATAATATGGCACATTATTTATTAAATCAAAATCGATTTGCTTATTGGTTTTTACATTATATTTACTTATAATAGCCATTAGCTATTGGATTAATAGTATTAAGGAATTAGAAGTAAAATTTTTTAAATATCCATCAAATAACCTATCAAAACATAATGGAGAAGCAAAATGTCTTTGGTTAATACAGAAATTAAACCTTTTCAAAATACCGCCTTTAAAGATGGAAAATTTATCGATCTATCTGAAAAAGATATTAAAGGTAAATGGAGCATTTTTTTCTTTTATCCTGCTGATTTTACCTTTGTTTGCCCAACTGAATTAGCTGATTTAGCTGATCACTATGAAGAATTCCAGAAACTTGGCGTAGAAATTTATTCTGTTTCAACAGATACCCATTTCACTCATAAAGAGTGGCATAGTCACTCAGACACAATTAGTAAAATTAAATATGCCATGATCGGTGATCCAAGTTGGATATTAACGCGTAATTTTGAAGTAATGCGCGAGTATCAAGAAAATGATAAGCAAAAAGAATTAGGATTGGCAGATCGTGGTACATTTATTGTTGATCCTAATGGTATTATCCAAGCACTTGAAGTTACTGCGGAAGGTATTGGACGTGATGCATCCGATTTATTACGTAAAACTAAAGCTGCGCAATATGTTGCAAGTCACCCAGGGGAAGTCTGCCCAGCTAAATGGAAAGAGGGTGAAGCAACTTTATCACCTTCACTTGACTTGGTAGGAAAAATTTAATTAAAAACATTGTGAGTAATTTTACTGTATTCGTTCGGTCGTTGGCTGTGTGAATAGCGCTAGTTTTTCCGTGGATAGATCAATGCTTGATAGCAACATAAAATCTTAACTTAAAGTCTTTTTAGAAAAAAGGATACAATCAATTTTGAGTTAAAAGCAACATTAGATAAAAGTGAAAAACTTCAGAAATAAATACACTTTTATAGAATAAAATAGAATAAAAATATTTTTAGATAAAAATTTTTATTAAAGATAAAAACGTAACGTGGGACGCAACCCTTTATTTTAATTGCTAATTTTTATGAAGATTAGCGGGTTGTTAGTTTTTTGTTGGACTATAAATTTAGTTAATTGGTTTTAGCATTATTGCAATTTGCTAATCTAATCCAGTGATGAGATGATGAACTAAGTGAAATTCTTAGTGCAAGATCAACAAATTAGAATAATTTTTTGAGGCTATTATTTATTTTTATATTATTCATGCTGAAATGTTATTCAACCTTTAAATTTAATGAAAGTTTTAAATTCTAATATTATTGATATTGCTATCGATGATGCTATTTTTAGTCTGAAGTTCAGAAACGTAATATTATTGTGCTAACTTCAGTATTTCTTAATAGCAAAGAAATTTAGTAGGAGAGAGGATAGTGGAAGAATGGAAGATGCTACCTTCCAGGATGAATTTTACTGACAATGTCACTTAAATTCTTCCTCATTCTGAAAAATGCTTTTAAAAAACTAAATTAGTAACTCCATTATGATTTATTCGTTGTTGATTCGTGGCACACTAGTCTAGTAGCTTATACTTCAGCTGCTATTTATCAGGTTGATAAAGGTAATTTAGGGCACCTGCATTATTTGCAACCATTACTGCTAGTAATGGTCTTAGAGATGTTCTTGATATTAAAATTTATATTTCTATATCAAAACAGAATGGCACAAAATTAGCTGTTGCACTACGTGGACATGTAAATGATTATGATATTATCAAGTCATAAATAGTGTGGAAATTCATTCCTTGCCGTATACGTACGGCTGCTTAGTTTGATAAAATTAAAAGAGTATACTGTTTTATATTGCTTTTGGCTCCTTTAGTTAGTATTAATTATTATTATTGCAACATGAGCTAATCCAAATAACGCTATATGAATGTGCCATGTAAAAAGAATATCACGTACTAAAGGTGTAACTTATTTTTTCATCTATTGCGTATGGCTTCGGGTAATTATTTAATAGAAAAATTAGTATGTGTGATATAGATGGTTGTAATTTTTTAACGTTAAAATATAGATTAATCTTGCCCAAGATGTTTGCAAAAATACTTTATTAGAAGTAATTTCAGAAATTAAAGCAGATACAGTATTACAAGAAAAACAAGCGACTTTAAGTAAAGTCGAGTATTACTTTATAGGGCAAACCCCTAGAAGTTAAAGGGTAGAGGTGTTAAGATGACCAGATTATAATATAAAATCGATTGGATAGTTCAATACATAATTGATGTCTTGTTGGAATTTTTGTATAAATTGGTTTGCAATTTTATTGTTTGGTGCAGGATCATTAAATAAATCAGTACAATACACAGCATTATTCATGGCAATCAATAATGCTGATGAGGTGCTGGATAATATAATTGAAGGCAAAAAACATCATGATGATGATGCTTGCTATCGTCAATTAACTATAATATCTAAAAATCAGAACTTCTTTTCAGAAGAAGTAGAGAAGGTTTCGGTTACTTTAGCTAACCGCAATTGTATATCAAGAACTTATTATTGCTAAGGAATAATAAAGAGATAAGATTGATGATCGACTATGTTGGCAAAGGTTGTTGCTCTTTACTTGCAGAGTAAAATGTAGCCACCTCTGTATTTCAATTGTTGTGGTTTCAAACAATTTTCTCCAGGTTAGATAATTCGCTAAATAAAACGATACTCTATCGTGGAATTTACTTAGTCATCTTTTTAATAGGCTTAATAGTCTTATATATATAACTGTTCACAGTTTGCATGTGGGATTCTTTACCAATAAATCTCTGATTATCTAAGCTTATTAGGCCATGCTGACTAATTTCATGCTCATTAGTAAAAGTTTCATACCATTTACCTATATCCAAGGATATAGGGTACTGGAGCCTTTATCGATGATCAACTTAATAGAATAGAACGGCTAACCACACTTGGCATTAAACTTTTTAAGAATCTTATTGTTATCATAACTCTTGATAGGTATTGCGATTAAGATCGCGATTCGTTCATTAATTTTATACACTGCCAGTGTGCAGTTTCTAGCTTTTCTATGTTGAAAATAACGATTTTATTAAAAGGAAGCATGGAAAAATATTTCCTCGAGTTTAATAAAATACAATTTAGTACGTTTATATTGACTATCGCTTCTGAAGCAAAAAACTAGCTATGCCATCTATAAACCATGTTTTTAAATCAATGCCTGTTTATTTCTCTGACTCCAGTAAAGTCAGAGATATTCAATATGCATAGCATATAACTAAACCATTTATCATCGTGATGTAACCTTTGCTAAAGGACTTTCAGTAAGCTTATTAAATGGTTTCATGAAATTGGAGATTTTGCAACAATATTGCTGTAACTATAATGAATATCTACACTGTATAACAGTTTCACTGTGATAATAATATGGGCAGGATAAAGTAGAATGAATTGTTTCAATAAATTAATTGATATCATCCAACAAAATTGTCCTCAAGATAACTAATGAAATGCAGATTTATGTTATCAGGTAGTTAGGAAAAAGTATTTTTTGTTTATATGACTATTTTCTTTTTCATGATAACCATATGTAGCAAAAATATCTCTTACAGTATAATGAATTTCTATCAACAATTTTTGCTAAGATTGTGTCATGAGATCACAGCCAATATTCCCAATTGTTTGCAGATGATGCTATCGGTAATAAGGAAGCTGTGCACGTTTTCTTGCGAAAAAAGTTTTTTCTCTCTCGGCGATTTGCTGGTAGTCGTCAGCGAATTTTTGACCCAATTCTACTTCTTTCAATCTTTGCCTTTGGATAGCTGTTTACGAAAATCAGAAATGAGTGGCAGATGGAAGAATTCCCGTGAAATGAGGCATGAAAGCGCCTGTTGTGAAGCGTAAGAATAAATAGTTTAAAAGCTACTAGCTTGCTTATCTGCATATAGAATATGAAATATTTCTCAAAAATGCCAAATAAAACTTCATGATGTTATCTTTTCATAAATATAAATCACGAGCTCTATAGGGCTTTTATCAGTCTTTAAAAATGCAAAGACACAAAGGATAATGATAGACGCTTCTTACCAAATTTTAACAAAACATGTCACATGGCTATCCATCGAGTACTTACAAACAATGGCAAAGAATTTACAGACAGCCTTTTTGGTCTGCAAAAACATTTAGGAACAAGAAAATGTGAATTTGCTTGTTTGTGTATATAGCTTGATATAAAATAGCAAATTGTTCTGCCTAGGTAAGCTAAAACGAATTGGTATATGGTAGCGGTGGGAGATTTAATTGGCGGATAGAAGGTGTCTGCAAAGTCATCATTTCAATTTTATTAAAAAGATTGAGATCACTCTGTATCTATATGTTTGTCTATACAAACTGGAATTACTCCCACATCAGTATTAGGTAGCAAAGCTACATTATAATCTATGAAAGATTAGTCCAAAATTAAATCTAAATTATTTAAAAAACATATTATTTCACTGGCTGTGAAACCAAATATCAATTTGGTAGATCGTGTGATAGTGCGTAATGCACTCGGCGAAATCCGGGTTGATGAAAGATGTAAAAGCAATATAAGCAGTATTCTTTTTTCCCTGTGATTGTGCAACTACTGTGCATTACAAAGAGATTATTATTGCAGCAGAAGAATGGTCAATAGAGACACTTAGCGCTAGTTACTAGCTAATGAATTAATAATATAAAAATATTTATTTATATAAATAAATATCGATGATAAGATAGAATGAAAGACAGAATGATTTTTCCATTAATGATAAAATTTTTTTATATGCTTCTCTAGCATTTGTCTTTAATAGCATTATCTTCACAAGCCAGTAAGATTAGTTTTTAAAATCTCTTATTAGTAGAATGGTCTAATAAGTAAATAATCATACCATTAAATAAAATAACTGTAGAGGTGAAGTTATATTTTTCAATTTCTAATAAATGTTTTATATTCCTCAAATGTATTAGATAGTAAAGTAGAATCAATTCGATTGGATTTTTCCATTAAAGCCTAGTTTTAATATACAATCATTATTGTTGAATCATTTTTCGGTACTTAAAATGTCTTACTAAGTTATTAGTAAATCTGATGTATGGAGGTCATGCTTACACCTTCCACTCTTAGGCTTCGTGTGACTCTATTTTCTACATTTAAATTGGCGTTGTTTACCAACCAAGGTTACAGCATCTCAAATCTTTTTAGCCAGTTCTAGCTTTTTTTTGATCAGATTGTAATAATTTCAATACTATTGAAAGAGTTATTTTTCTTTACCCACAGTTCTTCGCACTTCAGCTTGATAGCTCTCTCTTATATGAGAGAGCCAATTTAATTATATTCCTAGTTCTTATTTACTTCTCCAGCTCACTGAGAAGTAAGGCATAGAATCCCAGAAGTAGTTCTTTTCAATCTTTATACAGCTTCTTCATTGAATCATAGATATGCTTAGCTGAAAACTGTGCTAATAAAATATCAAAAGTTTCATTAGCACCATCACAGCTCTCTGCTAGCCAGACCATCCTACGTGGCTCAACATTAACTTTTGATTTCATGCTTTTGAAGAGTGAAAAGCCAGTATATTATCTGTTTTATGTACCTAACATAGTGTATTGGTATTGCATATTCATGAATATTTTACTTTTTTTCCAAAAAACCAAGGCAGAAGTTTCCCTAGCAATCCTGGGAAATATGGTTAAGCCATGCAGCTAGTAAGCCATTTAGAAGTTCGGATAAGTTCTCTCATAACTTTTGATAACAATTTTCAACTGCAACGAGCTCTTATACTTACGTCCAAGTTTAATAACGCTGATATAATGACCAGCAAGCAAATGCGATTCCTAGTCTTGCATGAGCAGACTATCTATGACATCGGCCAAGAAATAAATGCAGGCCATATTTGCTTAAATCAATCAGAAGCATTTCTTATCCTGTCTTCAGGCTATTCTTGTTTCAGTCTACTGATTGAGTACTCATAGAAGCCATGTGCTTTTTACTAAGAAGTGCAGCCATATATCTTCGTGAAAATCGCCAGTGGATATGCCTTACAGGTAACGGCAATGGCAGCAATTTTTCGACGTTTTTTGCATGCTTCAAATAACATGGTAGCAACAAGTTGTTGAAGCATATTTCGTTTCTGCTGCGATCCATAATCTTAGGTGCGTTAATTTTAACATGGCCTATACCACCATATGTATGGTTCTGTGGCTAAAATAGCTATTATTGACCGACATCATAGACGACATTGTGTGTCGACAATGCGATATTAATCATGTTGCGACAACATGACTTTAAGCTAAGCTTCAACGTGGTGACTGGTGGCTATAGGCTGCCTAGAACCATTACTGATGAGTTTATGGAAGAATTGGTTATAGGTAATATTTGATTTCGTGTCTACTTTATGGTAGACTTTTCATGTTATATCACATATTTCTGTTATTGAAATAATCCATGAAATCTCTCGCTATGAGACTACCGACAATTTCTTCGAAATCCCATACACCAAAAATCAGCATAATTCATCAATTTTATAATTAATAAAAATAAGATATAATTAAAATATAGCAAAAAAGTTTACAAACTAAATATAATAACAATTTATAAAGATAAAATAATTATACTAAAACAAATTAGTTTTTAACCAATTTGTCCTTTAAATGAGCGTGCCCAGCATTGTTGTAATGTCATTTATTTTATCATAATTAGATCCTATCTGATAAAACTCATACTGACGAGTAACGATGATGAAAATCTATAATCGGAAAATTAAGTTAATATTAGCCTTAATATTTATTGTATCATTCCCATTATTCCATCGTGCTACAAAAAGAATTACAGCTTATACCTAAAAAAGAAAGTTTCAGTTGCTTATTTATTACTCGATTTAGCTTTATTCAATAAATATATCCCAATATTTCGTCAAAAAATAATCAGAATAATCCATTAAGCTAGCTAATAGCTAAATTTAAAGTTATCAAAAACAAAGATACTATATTACTTTATATTCGCACAACCAGTCAAATTAACAGAAAACTTGCTTTTCTTAGAGTCTTTGAAAAAAGTAAAAAAAATTAAAAGTTTACAGATAACTTTAGCACAAGAAAAAGATGCAAAGAGCTATAAAATTAATCAACAATTATTTTAACGTTATATTATGGCAATTATTAATCACTTTAAAAAATACTTCGATTAATAATACCAACATGAATTAACTAGGATATTAAATCATATGTTAATTAACATAACTAAGTCTAGAGTGATGAAAAGGAGATGGCAGGCACTATCAGTTATATTTTAGTAAAAGGAAAGATAACATAATTACTTTTTCTATATGAACAGATTAATATTTCAATAAATAAAAATAACATCATATGTCAATGAGAAAAAATAAAATGATTTAATTATCGCATCTTTATACTATTCTTTTGCATAACTTGAATAATAATCAATTTCTTTATATCATTTATTAATATTATTTATTAAAAAATATTTTTACTTAGAGAAAAACATGCGAAATTTATTAGTCATTGGGAACTGGAAACTTAATGGCAGTACAAAAATGGTTGAAGAACTGATTAGAAATTTGCGTAACAAATTAAATAATGCTAATAGCTGTGATGTCGCAATTGCACCACCAGCTGTTTACCTGGCACAAGCAAAACAAGCTTTAACAGGTAGCAAAATAGCACTTGGCGCGCAAGATGTTGATGTCAATTTATCCGGCGCTTTTACCGGTGATACATCAGCAGAAATGCTAAAAGATATTGGCGTAAAATATATTATTATCGGTCATTCTGAACGTAGAAATTATCATCAAGAAAGTGATGAATTTATAGCCAAGAAATTTGCAATATTAAAATCGCAAAAATTAACTCCGGTACTTTGTATTGGAGAGTCTGAAAAAGAAAATAATGCCAGTAAAACTCAACAAGTCTGCGCTCGCCAAATAGATGCAATATTAAATAGTTTAGGCGTTAGTGCATTAGCAAATAGTGTTATTGCTTATGAACCAATTTGGGCAATTGGCACCGGCAAATCAGCTGCCCCAGACCAAGCTCAAGTGGTACATAAGTCTATTCGTGATCATATTGCTAAGCAAGATCCAGTTATTGCCGATCAAGTAATTATTCAGTATGGTGGCTCAGTGAATTCCAGCAATGCTGCCGAGTTTTTCAGTCAACCAGATATCGATGGCGCATTAGTTGGCAGCGCATCGCTGAAAGCTGATGCTTTTTTAGCTATTATTAATTCGGCAACAGAAAAAAATTCAATTAGTTTCTAATATACTGATATTATTAAAATAAATTAAAGATAATAAATATTTTTAATTCTAAAATTCTATCAGTGAATTGACGGAATTAGGTTGCATTATTGATTATTTGTTAGTTACCGAAACTCTGAATAAATTTTTTACTAGCTGCTAACTTTATAACAAATAAAGGAAATTTACCTTTCAAACTTACTAATGTAAGTCGATATATTAAAATCACAATAACAAATATACTAAGAAATCATTTTTCTGGTAGGAGAAATGAATTATACGAATTTTTCGTGTATTGGCTATCGAAGATAGTGGCGTATTCTTGTAATTGATTTCGTAATTTATTTCTCTACCATAGAAATGGTATGCCATGAAAGTGGTTACAACACACCTATCCAAAAGATCAAATATTACCTATTGTCAATTCCATGAACTCATTACACTAATGCTGCCATGCAGCTAGTAGCCAGCACAGTTTTGAGGCTGAACTTGAAGTCCCATGCTGTGTTATAACATGCTGAACGACGACTTGTCTACATATAATAGAGTATATTGTGTCGGCACATAAGAGCTATTTGCTACATAGAACCATACAGATAGGTATGGGCTATATTGAAATTAAAGTGCCTAAGATTAAGGATCGCAGCAGAAACATAATATGATTCAACAACTCGTTGCTAGCATCTTACCTTAATCGTGCAAAAAATATCGAAGAATTTCTACTATGTCCGTTACCTGTAAGGCAGATCCGTTGGTGATTTTCACGAAGATCTAGTGGCACTTCTTAGTAAAAAAACACATGGCTTCTATGAATACTCACCCATCACTAGACTGAAACAACAATGGCTTGAAGACAGCATAAGCAATTCTTCTTAGTGATTTAAGCAATATGCGCTACATTTATTTCTTGGCCTATTGCATAGACAGTCTTCTAAGGCAAGACTAGAAATCGCATTTGCTTGGGTGTCATTATCAGCGTTACTGAACTTGGACGTAAGGATAAGACATTGTTGTGGTTGAAGATGGTTATCAAAAGTTAAAAGCGAATTTAGCCGAACTTCTAACTGGCTTTGCGAGCGGCATTGCTTACCCATATTTACGAGGATTGCTAAGGAAACCGCTTCCTTGGTTTTTGGAATGCAATGATGAAAAATATCAAGAGACACGCATAAGCACCAACTCTCTTCTGTACACAAAACATTTAATGTAATTGATTTACTCCAAAAAGCATATAAGCGAAAATTAAGGTTGACTTGCAGCGGCAAGTATATGCTAACAGAGATCCTTAATGGTACTAATAAATTCCTTAATGTTTTATTGCTAAAGTTTTCCAGCAAAGTATCCTGCAGCAAATTAAAAAGCTGAAGAAAGATCGAAAAGAACTGCTGAAATTCCAGGTAGTTTTCCTTATAGGCCCACTATGCGTCACAATAATAAGCACAAGAAATTTAATTAAATTAGCTTTTGCAACAGTGAGGTGCTACGAAAATCTGATGTTCGAAGAAGTATGGTTGAAAAACAACAATCTCAATGGTATTTGAATTGGTATAGTCTGATCAAAAAAAGCTGGAACTGGCTAAGAGATTTTGACCTGCTGATTTTTGATAGTAAAGAACCTCTAAATTAAGGATGGAGAACAGATTCACAAAGCATTAGAATGGAACGGTACTCTGACAGCTATACAACAGTAGATCTCCTAATAACTTGTCGTTGTTCTGGCCAGCAAACTGCTCATTGCATGTACAATTGAACAGCATGCTAGCTATATTTTTATAATCATCTGCGAGGTTTCCGATGGTTGGTTTTTCACCTAATTTATCTCTAATGAGATAAATGGAGTTTGCTCACGTAGTTCGCATAAATACATTGCCACTCGTTCGTTTTGCGTTGCTAGCCGGTTAACTTTCTGAACGCGGATGCAGTGAGTTGCTGCTCAGCAGGTTAGCACAGACACCACAACCACGAATCAATTAAGTAGTTAATCTAGTCCACAATCTATAACTGTGCTAATGCAATTTTCTTGCAGTGGTTAAAAAGCATGGTGTTGACGAAAATATCTCTGCTGTTAATAAATTAGCACATTACTTGCTTTTTCAAGCGCATAATGTTTTCTTTCTTGACGCCTTGTAATTCTAGTTTCGGCGCGCTTTTTTTGTGACTTGAAATATACTGTTTTGCAAATTTTGGTAATACACTGTCCGCATCTGATTAGATGACATATCAGATAGGCACTTAATAATGTATTAAACTGAAACAGATCTTTGTATCTGCGACAACGCCAGGCAAGAAGAATACGTACGCTGGCGTTCTGCGATACTTTATGACTGTAGGCTGTGATAGCAGTTCTGCTACAACACTGATTTTTTTAATCTGCGCTGACAATCATTCAGTGAACGCACTCACAAGGCGTTGCTCTTGCGTCAAAATATCGTAATAATCCGTATTACGCCCCCTACATAGCTTTTTTTACTAGCAACTACATCTGATATGTTGAAGCTTGGAAGCTAGCTCTGCTATCATCCTCTTTCAAATCATTCCGAAACTCTGCAAGTTCTGCATTAAGGAGATATATGCGCTGTCTGCAAATACGGCGTGCTTACTTCCACCAGGCGTGTTTCTAGCGTCATCAGACTGGCGTTAAAGGTGGTACACCTGCTCGCGTTAGCAAAGGAGCTCTGCATCATGCATATAAATAGTGCGCTACTTGTGACTGTAGCAGATAGTACAGATGAGATGTAGTTTTTTATCACGTTTTTAACTCGATGATTTTTGGTGCGCTGATCATTCTCCATGGTCTGGCAGTCATACACAGCATCGATATCTGACTGGTATCATCGCCAAGCACATATCACGCCGAGTAAAATAATTTGTTATCTGAGTGTTTGTGTTTCCTATTATTAGCTATCGGTGGTTAATACTTTCCATAGTTTACTCATCATGCATTTGCTTTTGTCTGTAATGCTTTGCCTGGAGCAAAGCGGTTGTCTTATATCGTAGATATTAGGCTATTTAATTACTGCCAGAACAGTTGCAGAGAAGACTATATGTTGCAAAAAAAAGTTAATGACTATGCTGTGTCCGTGGCGGCTAGCTGAGCCAGGATAGGCTGCTAACAAACCTGCTCTTGGATCGATACATGGAAGGTAGGTGGTAAGTCAGCATTCTTAATACGCAGTAGGCTATTGTCAGCTTACAGGCTTCAAAGATAGGCATACGAGGTGCAATTAACCACCAATAATCCATGACTTTATCTATAATAATCCATGACTTTATCTATGTTGATGGTCTTTTCGTTTTCTCAGCGCTGGTGTTGTTTTTCATGAATCACTGTTTGCTCTAAGTATGAAATAGCTTTTATATTTGGCGTTGTTCCGAAATCACTTGCCAGGCTTAGTTTCGCTTCTCCATCATGAGGCAAATTGTGCATAGCGCAAGTTTACTGCTAGCTGAATGCTGTATTAGAGAACCACATTTTGCCGAGCTGGTATTCCATTCCGCAGCATCTTAATTGGCGTGCTCTTCTGCTACAAACAGTAGAAGATTTCATTGCTATCAATAGTAGAATATCTCATCGTCAAATAATGCATTTAGACTATCCTTATTTCCTTTTGCTAAATAATAGTTAGCCTCAGGCAGCTCTAGGTATGCTCTGTGCTAGAGCAGGTAGCATTTTACTTGCTAAGTAAGGACTGTGCTAAAGAAAAACTCTAGCATTGCAGCTCATTATCTATGATATCGACATTGCCGAAAGCAATTGCACATAGTGAGGCTGCAATGTCTCCTATACTACGCCGTCTATTTGCTAATAATGCATGCAGCTTGGCAATCCATCAGAGAATAAATTTAGTTGTTGTGTCTTCATCATCTACATTAATTAGGTAAATTGAATAATAATATTATTAAGAATAATAATATTAATAACAGTATTTTGCTCGATTAAATATTGGTATCGCATTGGCCATTTGTAATGATAATTCCTGAACTGTCAGTGGCAACAGCAATCTGACCAGTTATGATGATGTACTTGTTCGCCGTGTCGACGTGTTTTAATCCTAATAAATGCTGGTATAAACGTTCAATCTGGATATCCTGTGGTAGCATTGCTAGCATGCAGCACGGATGGTAGCTCTTGAAGCTGTTGAGTACCTTGACTTGACGGTCTACACTACATTTTCCTGATTGATCAAGGCTATGGTTTTGCCATTCATCCATAACCCAGATATCCATGTTTGTTTACGTCGTAGTAAGCTTTATCCAGGCATTACCTGGAGGAGGATCACATACAAGTAAATAAAGCCATGATGTAGAGTGTTCTGCTTAGAGATAGTGAGAATTTTAGCAACAGCTGAAGCTGCTTTAGAAGCGCATCAAATCACATTTAACGCACGTTAAATCGTTTTTATTTAAAGGTCTGTAACAGTCATGCTACAATCTAGCACCATCATCTCCTGGCAA
This sequence comes from Arsenophonus sp., assembly GCA_046530935.1. Lineage (GTDB taxonomy): Bacteria > Pseudomonadota > Gammaproteobacteria > Enterobacterales > Enterobacteriaceae > Arsenophonus. The sequence continues at coordinate 14,200 of JBHEQW010000011.1, read as the reverse complement.
CTGGTTTTACAGTCAGCATGCTTTTATCATGGTGGCGCGATAGCTCTTTTCATCCAGTTATAAGTTATAATTAGCAGTAATGATTAGTTACATGATTAAGTTTGATAAAGGTTGCCAGGTTTATTGGTTTATCTCCTTGCGTTTTTATCGCTACCGATTAGCTGTTCAATAAACGCTGTGAGAATATATCAAGTTTGCATACCTTTTAATCCTCAATTATTGCTGCCACCAAGCCAAGGCCAAGCTGAGTGATCATTATTTTAATGTTCATCACGGTTTGCTATACTTGTTGAATATTTTGAAAATTTAAAAGAAAATAGCCAACGCCACAGGAGTACAGCACTAAAGCTGTGGAGTTGTAAGCATGCAACTTTCAATGCTTTTGAAATATCTCTCTGTTGTGATCTCGATGCGCCAATTCTGCGTCATGAATTAAATTTTTTTTCACTAATATCAATATTCCTCAGAAGAATTTAGCATATCACGTAATGGCTATGACTTGCGACATATCTAAAACAATGCATTAAAATGCATTCCAATTTAAAGATATCAAGCAAGAGTTATTTATAGGATTTCTTGACTTTCCGTTAATAAAAACGCATATAGATACTAATGCTGAGATTAATAAAATTAGTGACTAGAAGCGCGCGCATTGACACTCTTGCTATTTTCATCATTAATAGCTAAATTTTATATAGCTAGTACTTTGTTAACATTAATCTGACCTTATTTTTTTAGCTAAAAGCAACAATTCACAATAACCATTAATTTTGTATTTTTGCCATCTAAAAATTTAGTAATGCATGCCTAGATTTTTTTACCTCATGAATTGGTTCATTAAAAATATGATAGTTGGCTCACTTCACAGACAAGACGACGATGCTGATTATTAAAATTGATCATGATATGATATTGCTTTTTTAATCTAATAATTGATGCCATATTTTGTGGCAGATAAATTAATAAAATCCAGAATGCCTTGTTGCAGTACATGCAATTTAAATTCGGGTAGTTGTCTCACTGAGGGCTGCAATTGCTTTGGTAAAATGGCTGTCAATAAAATTAGTTGTAGCATGTCAATCGGCTTAATATACGCGACTGTGGAAGAGTATAATGGCGATAAACGCATAATGCGATAGCACTCCATTAGTGGTTTATGGGTAATTTTTGAGGTGATGATTTATCTTCATGGGTTTTTCATTAAAAATGTGACAGCAGTAGCGCATTTAATTCCGTGTTTCCAAAATATACAGCATAGAGCCAGATAGCTATTTAAGGTAGACGTCTATGCCGACGCTGCCCAATCTAACACAATGTAATGGTTGGCAATCTCTTTGTGGACTCCATCGGCTGCCCGCCAAGCCAATGTGGAATAATTTTTATAAACAGGCATCTACCAATAACGCAGGTAGGATAGAATGTTATTGTCGATAGCGTGTAACTGATAATCTACGGTATTCATGGAATCAAAGATGTTCATGCTAACTTGTCCTTTTCTTGGTAGTAAGAGATTACAGATCATCACATAATAATGGGTAAGTAAAAGCGGCTCACATTCGTATAGCAATACAAGTAAGTTGTGCTATGTGTAGATAAAGCACACTTGGCAACAGTTTGCTCCTGATAACATATACTCAAGTTGCAGTGTTTAGTATATCTAACCACATCAAATTCCTGCTATCAATAATAATCTTACTGTGCCCAATTTAGAAACATTGTCTTACCACTAGCATCTTATGGCGGTTTAGATAGAGGCACAGAATTGCACCGTGTCGTAATTGGTAGATAGATATTGTGATGTATAATGTTATTAATGTTGTTTTTATCCATAGCCATAGCCTAGATTTCATAGTCGTAAATGCTTATTTATTATAAGATCTCCTGATTAATTAATGTCATGGTATAAGTGTATAAATATATCATTACCTTTTGTCTATCCAACAAGCACCATTATAGATAGGGTATATGGCTCGATTGTCAAATAACACCAGCAAGTTGTGTGCAAATTCCACTGAAATATGGATACTACCTATCGTATTATTGAGCAGCACCTGATATCTGGCATGTCTGTAAGGAGTGCTATCAGACAATATTTTACTACTTTTCCAGCAACAACCTTGTTTTTGGTATAGTCTTCTCTGAAGAGAGACTTGATATATTTTTGCCATTTTGGTTGGGACTTGCGTATCGTCGCTGGTCCATTTATCAGTTAGGCCTTGCGCAAGGTGTAATGACAAGGCCTGCAATGCATCGGCTTTATTGGCAATTTTATTACTAGTATCAATTTACTCTCGCCAGAGTAATGCCTTAGGCAGACGCAATTACGTTAACATCGGCTTTTTTAACAGTCGTTTATTTAGAGATGGGAATAAAGGTGTATAACCGTCTCAAATCATCTGTCCTGGGTTAAGAACAGGCCAATTTTAACAATTCTCTTGGATTGCATACTTCTTATCAGCATCATTCCGACCCACACCGTGGTATCATGATTGCCAAGAACTGCTCCAAGCTTATTAATATCTAGATGGTTAGACATCATATCGATAATTACCAGTCAGTGAGTTGGCAGTCATCTGCCAGAAAATAGTGCTTGCCAGGTGTATATTAATTTTAGTGAATCGCTAAGGTTCAATAATGGTTCTAGCTGCCAGCCTCAGCATACACTCCTCTCGGTGTGTGCTTGTGTGGTTTGTGTGCAGGTGGGTATCTAGTGGGAAGCGTTAGCATCCATGTATTAAAATTTTGGTAACACTAACGCTCTAAAGATTTTGATTCCTGGCACTACTATAATTGCGTTTATACATTCCATAACTAAACAAACTGAAATACAGCCCATATCTCCTTGAGAGTGTATATTTCTACAAACCGCATCCAGCCATATACAACGTCTTTTTCTGATGATAATAGCTCTGAATCAGCAGGCTAATAGTATTTCAATCTGCTTATTGTTGCCGTTATAGCTTGGGTTGATAAAGCTAGATATCACTGCGCTCGATTGGCCAGTTTTGTGGATAATTTGCATATTTCTTACCTTTGGCGTATCGATTAACTGTTGCAGGTGCTTGATAAGCGCCGTTTTTTAGTAATGATAGATATATCTTTAAAAGAATGTTATCTTCTGTTTGGCATTTGATTAGACGATTAAATGATTTTTTACAACACGTGGATCACAATCTGCATGATTTTCAATAATGTCTCAAACCAGCTCTAACACCGCTTTTTTATTGATGTTGCTCTATTCTTTTTAACTTCTCTCTTCAATCTAGCATTCCTTACTTTCTGATAAATATTGGCTAGCAATCATTAGGTCATTTACTTTTTTGTCTTGCAATGTTGGTGTATTTTTTTATTTCAGCAAGCCCTGTTTTTTCCATACCGTTTCAACATCTCTTTAATATGTTATTGCATGTTGCAATATTCTACAGTTATCGAAAATGCTATGTGTTTATTATTTTATTGTCTCACGGCGCTTAGCAGAGATGAGTGCCTTACATTACGATTCACGATAATTTTTCTGATATTGTGAATATCGTAACTCAGTAATACTTTGTTCGGCCATGCTCATCTGATAGATTTTTAGCATAGTAAATATTCTTGAAGAAATGTATTTTAGAATAAATGACTGTGTGTTTGGTCTTCTGTATAAACAGATCTGGCTGTTTATAAACTGCATTAGTCATTTCAGGCTCGAGCCATTATTGTTTCCAAGTTTCCAACAAGAGAAAATCTCAAGCATATTGTAATCTTGCCTATTGGATCGTTTAGGGAGTTCACTGTCTAAAACGGTTGTTGTCCCATTCCACAGTAGCCATTGATTTTATCAATTTATATGTCTTATGGATGCTAGCTTGCGAACTGTTTTTTATGTGGGGCGCGCTGGATTACTACTATCGCATGACTATTTGCTTTGGCGTTCAACGCCGATTTAAGCGCTTTTTTTTCTTGCGCCATAGTTCCTGATCAGAGTGCTAGTACCCTGATAGGCGAAAATTGGCTGGCAATGTATATGGGCAAGATACAATTCAGCTGTTCGACAATGTCCTGCTCTTTCGGGTTGCCGGAAATACTTGTCAGATATTTAATATTCAGGCATGGTAAAATACAGGTAATATCTGCATCAAGTATGTTATTAGTTTGACACCTTCCGTTATTCAAGTAATAGAGAAATGGCTTGCCGTAGAGGTGGTAATGCATACGCAGTGCATTGGTAACTGCAATTACGTTATTGGAAACCGATAAGCTCTAGCCTGTAATATAACGGCAGCTGCCATAGATAGTCAATGCTACTTCTTGCAAAAACTGTTTACAGTGGTCAGTGATCTAGTTGGGATTTTCATCTTCATACAGCGATAACCTAGTCTATAATTTAGATGTATTTAACTATCATGTTGATGGATCTCTGGTTTCAGCGGATAAAACCCTTACAGCTAGCGATATTCGCTATCAGTTTTTTAGCCCTTGCTGTTTAACGTGTTTTTGGGCTGTCTGCATCGCATATAACACAACATAAGCAAGAAGGCAAAGTTAGGGTTAGCAGGATCAGCCGGCTTATCTGTATAGCGTTGTTTTGCCAGTCGGAGTAAAAATAACTATATGCTTCTTTCATGTTGACACAAGTTTGATTTGCGATAGTGCGCTAGATAGTCATGCAATCAAGGCGATTTATTCCGGTTTGATCTCAATACTTCACTGGCCTCTTCTAAATGCTACAAACTCTATCAGCAGCTCTGGTGGCTGTGGCTTTGTAGCTTTTTTATAGTCGGCAAGTTAATAGTGCCATTAAGGGTGATTTCACTGAGTTAACTGTTCTGATTATTTCTTCTCATTTGTCATCTGCGTTTGCTTGCTGTTATGTCATCTTACAGCCGGCACTTTTTACATACTGCACTTATAAAACAGAAGGTACATGCGCACATAGCTATAACGCGGTTGTTGGATTATTCTATAAAGATATGCTGTATAGTGACATGCGTGCATCTATAATCTGTTGCTGCTTATCAGTCATATGGGCAATTTATTAATAACTAAGGTATGGCAAACTGCGCTAAATATCTAGCTTACCAAGCTTTTCATGATCTTTCCTGACTTTTGATGCGGTTGTTTGTTTGAGGCTATCATCTACAGGTGTAATGATAATCAGTTGTTTAAGATGATGGTGATGGATAGTGGCACTTGTCTTCAAGGTTATAAGCAATCAATATTGTACTCGTAAGATTTAGTTTCTTGATACTTGCATTCTATTAATTCAGAGGCGTTTGCTCACTTATTCAGTCAGTATTAGCCGTAGAAGCTTATACCTGTTACAGGTAACTATGAGATCCTAATCAGTTCAGTTTTTGATACAAACATGATCAGTATGCTTCACTGCAATGAGGCTGCCTACTTGAGTAGGTTTTTTCAGGAGCAAGACTGATCATTTTAGCAATAAGACGTTCGTGTTTTTTAGAATGGCAATCAAGCAAATTTTTGACTGAATTAGGCTTCATGTGTTAATTTGGACCGATAACTGATGCAGTATAAATCATTTTAGATGCACCATAGCCACAATATCATTGGAGGTGGCAATTATTGTTTAAAAATTTATTTCTAAGTGTAATTAGATTACGCAAAACAATTTATAAAAATTTAGCATACAAAGTTATTTCTAGCAAGTAGAGATAGAGTTAAAAAAGAAACATATAAATATTTTTATATTTCTTTTTTAAGACAAAGGTTAATCTTCTTTAATTATTAAAAATAACAGGTTATCAGGTATAGAAACAAAAATGCATGAACAATAGTGTTTTCTGTTACGGAAAAAAATTTCCGCATAGATTGCAATTATTCAAGAATGGAATGGCTTTATAGCAGGCATGAGAAGATTGATGCCTGCCGCGATCTACGCTTAATAATTGTTTTAGAGAGTGGTGTCAAGCTCGAGTTTAAATCTACTAAAAAAATAAATAAAAAATCACTATCTCTTTATAGAGGCTCATTAATTTGGTTAACAAAAAGCTAGATCTGATCTAGCCAAGAAAGATAATCTATTGTTTGATGTTAGAAAATTGAATCGCTCTTTAAATAAAAAAACGCCATTTTTTTGCTAAAAAGAGATGGAATTGTGGTTTACTTGGATCTATTGTAAGTTAAAATTTTATAAAAGTATGTATTAGTTGACTTAATTCGCTAATTTCAGAGACACTAACCATAGTAGTTTTAACCATTAATACCCATTGTTTTTTCATTTTATGCATTCTTTTTGAGAACAATTCCGTTGCCTGGTTGCTGCCAAGATTAGTCTCGATAAAAAGTAGCCTATCGACATGCAGAATGCATTTATACGGATCTCTTAACAGTAATCTCTTCATCATAAATCTTAATCTAGGTTTTTCTGGTTTTTAGGATAGCAATCATCTACAGTCTTTTATACACCTTCGCTAATAGCATGCCTCGTTTACCAATTCAACAATAAACCAATAAACCATGGGTAACGTAGGCATTTAAAATGCCTCGCAAGAATATGGTTAATATAGCACCATATCCTCTATTTCTGTATTAGTGGTTTATGTTGGTATTTGCTTAGTTCCAAGTAGTCATAGTAATGATGTAAAACAATGATGTAAAACCACTGTCACCTCATGTGTTGTCTTTCTGATTTATCCAGTTTGCGCTTTTTAGTGGATTTATTTCGATCCATTTGGATGAATTTTGAAAAAACATATCACATAGTATAAAAACAGTACTCAGATTGTGAATTTCACTGAAGTAGCGTAGTATGTACGTACCCCGCTTACACTATTAGTGTACTACGGTCAAAAGTTTAATGTAGAGTATGTTAGCCATTTTCTTGAGCTAATCATCAATAAAGAGTTAATTCTTTTTTGGATATAGATTTTGGATAGAGATAAATAATGATACGAAAGATTTACCAGTAAAGATAAAATTAATTACCATCACTGAATAAAATTCAGTAATCAAAGAACTTATTTGTAAGAAATTCCACATTTAAAATGTGGAATTTATATCAGTTGATTAAAAAGATGGGTGAATAGATTACATGGTATGATGTATAATTTTAGTTGCTGAATTATTTGCCATGAAGATGATTGGTTGAAACCAGAACAATTAAAATATAGCCAGACCTGGCTAGAATTTTCTCCACTAATAAAGCAAGAACCTTTCTCAACATAGCAGTATACAAATATGTTAGAAGTAAGACATATACTCACCAAGAGCTTGGTATCGGTTAAAGTAGATTGATAAGGATTGATTAAAGAAACAAGAAGAGTTTGGCTGATAGTAGAATTTCAAGCAATAAAAAGACATCATCTAATATCTATTAATCTTTTATGGTGTGCCGAAGGCCAGACTCGAACCGGCACGCCCGAAGGCGGTTGATTTTGAATCAACTGCGTCTACCAATTTCGCCACTCCGGCATTGAGTGAAATGATTATGGAAAACAGCTCTATTATACTTGTTATCTCGTCAGGCTCAACTGTTATTTTTTGCCGATGGCGTTAAGTGGTTAAAAAGCAATCATCTATTTAATTCAGGTAAGTTTTGTTCTATTGCTATTAGGTTATGTAGTGCTCAAATTAGGTAGTGCTCAAATTCTTGTTGTAGCGTTTTGACAAAGTTTTTTTCAATTCCAGTAATGCAATATATTTGTTCAGTAATGCAATATATTTTGTTGCTGCTTGCTAATAGCAAGATGTTGATCTCTATCTGCGATTGTAGATTTTAATTATATTGGTAATATTTTTAGCCGAGAAAAAAATGATGCGTTAGAAGATGCAAGATTAAATCTGAAACATTATGAAGAATTAATGATTGGAAAATTAGAATAAAATTGTTCAATAGCTACAAGATGCCATCAAACTTTACGATAGAGTATCCATTTACTAAGCCAATTCATATATTAATTATGGTAAAAATTATAATGGTTGGTGTTGGTAGTGCAAGAGAAAGAATTATTGATGGCAGCATATTTCCTGACTTTTGTTGTTGTAGCAAATACGTATATTCCGCAGAAACCGTAATGCATTCTACGGCAGCCAGGAGATGGAGCATTTAAAAAAACTTGAAAAATATGAGCTCCATTCTTGATAGCGACCCCTAAGCCACTGGTTGAATCAGTTTCTAGGTATAGTATTTAAGTTAGGAAACAGATAAAAATTTTACTACAACTGAGATCAGTAAATAAATTGGTAGTCTAAATTTGTCTAGTAATTTAGTAGTTTGCTAAACTGTTTGCACATTACATCAAAATGCGAATAATGTAGAAAGACTGATAGTACAGCTTCTAGTATTGTATTCAACTTGAAATCAGAGATGAATGTACTTGGCGAACTGAAAGGTTTTCAAAAGCGTTTTTAAGTTGATAAAGCTATAGTTGGGGCAGCTACCAATTTTTTTCTAATCAATTCAAATTTGCAAAACTAGAAATAAATGATGTCTTACAAGCGATTAAAATTACAAGAGGTTTTATACGCTAAATTTCCGTACAATTAATACTTCAACAGGAAGTTCTTGTAATGTTATGTTTGTTGAACCTGTTTCCTGCGCGTATTATTAATGAGATAATTAATAATAAACTATTAATTAATAATTAATCTGAACTATAATCAGTTGCACTAATTAGATTCTGCAAAAAACGTAAGATATATATAAGGACTAGTACATAGATTAAATATGGTAATATTACCACTTTACCACACCATAATGAGATGGCGGCTGGAATGTTGTAAACTTCAAAAGTGAAAATTACAAATACTAAACTGTAATGATTATCCCAATGCTTACAATGCTTACAATAAATAAGTAAATAGCACAACTACCTTATGTTATTGAGGCTGACATTAAACGGAAAAGTCGTCTAAAAAAATTATAAACCTGTTGGTTAGTCAAAATGTTGATAGTTGCTAAGTGTATATCAGAGCGTTTGTCAACATGGCTAAACGCCGCGTTTTACTTTGCTGAGAACAACACCAGCTTGGTGTTGTATATTGATTATTTGCTAAGAGAAACTAAGCTAACCGATGTGCTTAAAGAAAAATTTGCAAACAGTTGATATTGATATGATTAACATTCAACTTAAAGCAACAGTAATAGGTTGGTTGCTGATTTTAGGTTTATCACTTTGATGTGCGAGTAATGTCTTATTAAGACTGGAACTAAAAATTTTTATTGCTATTTTGCAGTGAAAATTATTAATTTTTTCAGTATAACATAAGATACTGAGAATGATTGACATGAAGTTATTAGCAAATTTGGTATATGATGATGGTCAAGGTGGCTAGGTACGCTACGCTTTGATGGTTTGTAAATCTGTTCTACAATCATTAAATTGTATATTAGTTGTTACACTATGGTAAATGTAACTTACAGCTCTTTAGACTGTATCTTTTTCAGTTTTTTGGAGCAGATTAAATACCATTGAAAGAATTGTTTTTTAGAACTACATGCTTCTTCTCTAGTTGGTATAGCCCACTGCCGTAAAAGATGATTTAATTGGATTCGCGGTTCTTATTGATGCCGAGTGTGCTGATAGAGGATGTCGTAGAATGTCAGCAGTTCTTCTCAATCTTTCTTCAGATTCTTTATCTCTTCGAGATAGTTTCTGAAAACATTTTCAATAAAACATTAATGGCTTTATTAGAGGCATCACGGATCTTTGGTAGCAAAACATTCACCACAGCTCATCATTAACTTTTTGTTGCATGCCTTTGTAGAGTGAAGGCATCCACATTATCTGTTTTGTGTACCCAACAAGGTTGGTATTGGATCTCAAGGAATATCTTTTGCCTTTGCATTTCAAAAAAATTAAGTGCTACATCAGTCATAGAAAAATTGTGAGATATAGTTAAACCATGCCATCACAGTCTATATTGAGAAATTTATCGCACTTCGCGCTTTTAAATCTTAAATAAGCATCTCAGATCGTAAGGGAGCTCCTTAGATCCACATTCAATGATTCCGATAATGATTAGGAGATAAAGTTGAGATTATTTTGACTTACAGGACTGTATATGCAATTAGCCTAGAAATAAAAATAACTCGTCTTTCTTAAATCATGCAATCAGTACACTATTACATGTGGTCTTCAAGCCATTCCTGATTCCATCTGCTGATGTAATCGTCAGAGAGAGTATGTGTCTTTTTAGCAATAAGCGTTCCAAGCATTGTAAAATTAGTGATAGAAATATGCCTTGTGCAGGCATAGGTATGATAGCAACTCTTCGAGGCTTTTTAACGCTTTAGATAAGGCTGGAACAATGAGATGTTAAAAAGCATATTCAGTTGCCATGCAATCTTCTGACCTTATGGTATTTAATCATAATAGCAGTTATGTTATAGAGTTTGCTCTAGAAAATAACCGTTATTGATAACATGGCATAACCACCAATTGAAAAGGTTTAGTTCAGCATATTATCGCAGTATGACTTCGAGTTTAGCCTCAACGGTAGTTGGTATTAGTTGCCTGCCAGCATTACGGATTAGTTCATGCAAAGAATCAGAGATAGTATGTGGTTTTGTGGATGCATATATATGGTTCATTTTTTAATGTTATATCATCTTTCTGTTGTTGAAATCATGCATGAAATTAGAATAGGTAACCATATCAAAAATGCAATACACAAGAAATAATCATAACTTAAGTTTCATTTAGCATTTGCAGAAGATATTTAATATCTATATGCGGATAATTCGGTTTGTAGCTTTTAAACGTTTTATGCTTTGGCTTTAGTGCTTCCTTCCTTATTTTACGTAATTTTTTCTACTTTGTTTGCCTACGTAAACAGTTATCTCCAGCCAAGGAGGATGGAAAAATGTTTTTTGCAGAAAAACAACTAGCGTTTCTCTTGAGCTGGCGAGAAAGCATCGTTGGCAACCGATGGTAATATAGCTCTGATCATCAACATTATCTTATTTTTGCCATTTAGCAACGGTAAGTTTGGATATTCTATAACGCTTAACCTAAGGTAAGCGTAGGCTCTTTGCTTGTCTGAATAGCAGCTCTAATTTTATGTGTTGTAGCTGACTGATTAGGTATTTTTGTCATCATGATATTTTGATCTTAAAAATATATCCTTTAGTAGCCATATTGCAATGAATAGTGGTGTATATCGATTGTCTATATACTGATTCTGGACTAAAGGCTTAGCATAATACTGAACGATGACTATTATGCACCTGTAGAGATAAATTTAATCTAAAGGTCTGTTTATTTTCATTAATAGAATGAATTAAGTATAAGTTTTAGGATACATATTTTCTTGATAGCAAATATTTGCTAAAAATCTAATCCTATCAAAAAGGAGGAGTGTAATGGTGCTATTACCACCAGTTATCACAGTTGATGGTCCAAGTGGTTCAGGTAAAAGTACATTATGTCATGCATTGGCAAACAAACTTGGTTGGCAGTTACTTGATTCTGGTGCTATTTACCGTATGCTAGCTTTAGCAGCAATACATCATCATGTTGATATTAAGTCTGAAGAAGGATTAATTCCATTAGCAGCTAATCTTGATGTTCGTTTTCAACTAAGAGAAAAAGAATTATCTGTTATTCTTGAAGGTGAGGATGTTAGTAACAAAATTCGTAGCGAACTTGTTGCCAATACTGCATCTCTTAGCGCAACTTTTCCTCGCGTTAGAGAAGCATTATTGAATCGCCAAAGGGTATTTCGCACTAAACCTGGTTTAATTGCTGATGGGCGTGATATGGGAACAGTGGTTTTTCCAGATGCACCGATAAAGATTTTTCTTGATGCCACACCTGAAGAGCGTGCTCGTAGACGGATGCAACAGTTGCAGAAAAATGGTTTTGATGTTAAAGTAATAGATCTTTTAACTGATATTAAAAGTCGTGATTATCGTGATCGTAATAGGCTGATTTCACCATTAGTACCTGCAAAAGATGCTTTAATCCTGGATTCTACAAAATTATCTATTCAAGTGGTCATCGAGCAGGCACTTGCTTATATGAAAAAAAACAAATATAATATGTAATACTATACCCAGTATAGACATATAAATAAGTTAATACAGCTACTTGATGTAGCTAATTTAGTGTTTAGTTAAGTAAAGCTTTGTAACAAGTAGTGTTGCGAGGTATGTAAAATAACCCAATTTGGTAGTATGTTGAATGCCAGTTAAAATTAAAATTTTGAAGATCTTACTATGACAGAATCTTTTGCTCAACTCTTTGAAGAGTCTTTACAGAGTATCGAAACCCGTCCAGGTGCTATTGTTCGAGGTGTTGTTGTTGCTATTGACAAAGATATCGTATTAGTTGATGCTGGTCTGAAATCGGAATCAGCGATCCCAGTAGAACAATTTAAAAATGTACAAGGTGGTGCTGATGAGTTAGAAATTCAGGTTGGTGATGAAATCGATGTTGCTTTAGATGCATTAGAAGATGGTTTTGGTGAAACCATACTATCTCGCGAAAAAGCAAAACGTCATGAAGCTTGGCTGATGCTAGAACAAGCCCATGAAGGTGACGAAATAGTTATTGGTATTATTAATGGTAAAGTAAAAGGTGGTTTCACGGTAGAATTAAAAGGAATTCGTGCATTTTTACCAGGTTCATTGGTTGATGTTCGCCCAGTTCGTGACACAACTCACTTGGAAGGAAAAGAGCTTGAGTTCAAAGTTATCAAATTGGATCAAAAACGTAATAACGTTGTTGTTTCTCGGCGTGCTGTTATTGAGTCTGAAAGTAGTGCAGAACGTGATCAATTACTTGAAAACTTGCAGGAAGGCATAGAAGTTAAAGGTATTGTTAAGAATTTAACTGACTATGGTGCATTCATTGATCTAGGGGGCGTTGATGGCTTATTACACATTACTGACATGGCTTGGAAACGTGTTAAACATCCAAATGAAATTGTTAATGTTGGTGATGAAATCAATATTAAAGTATTGAAGTTTGATCGTGATCGTACACGAGTTTCTTTAGGCTTGAAGCAGCTTGGAGAAGATCCATGGATAGCTATTGCTAAACGTTATCCAGAAGGCACTAAGATGATAGGGCGAGTTACTAATTTTACTGATTATGGTTGTTTTGTTGAAATTAAGGAAGGTGTTGAAGGTTTAGTGCACGTTTCTGAAATGGATTGGACTAATAAAAATATCCATCCATCTAAAGTTGTTAATATTGGTGATGTTGTTGAAGTTATGGTTCTGGATATTGACGAAGAGCGTCGTCGTATCTCATTAGGCTTGAAACAATGTAAAGCAAATCCATGGGAGCAATTTTCAGAAACGCATAATAAGAATGATCGGGTAGAAGGTAAGATAAAATCTATTACTGATTTTGGTATCTTTATTGGGTTAGAAGGTGGTATTGATGGTTTAGTACATTTGTCTGATATTTCTTGGGATATTGCAGGTGAAGAAGCTGTTCGTGAATACAAGAAAGGCGATGAAATTTCTGCTGTTGTATTGCAAGTTGATGCTGAACGTGAACGTATTTCTTTAGGTATTAAACAGTTAGCGGAAGATCCATTTAATAATTATCTATCTGCTCATAAAAAAGGTATTATTGTTACAGGTAAAGTAGCATCTGTTGATGCGAAAGGAGCAACTATTGAGTTAACTGGCGGTGTTAAAGGTCAGTTACGTGCATCTGAAGTTTTACATGATCGTTTAGAAGACACTACTCAAATATTGAATGTTGGCGATACAGTTGAAGCTAAATATACTGGTATTGATCGTAAAAATCGTATCATTACATTATCTGTTCGTGCTAAAGACGATGAATCAGATAAAAAAGATGCCATTACTTCTATGAACAAGCATGAAGATACCAATCTTGCAAATAATGCTATGGCCGAAGCGTTCAAAGCAGCAAAAGGCGAATAATTAAGTAATTATAGTGGGCAACTTTTTGTTGCTCCGTCCGTAAGTGTTTACTGTTGAGGTGCTACCATGACTAGATCTGAATTAATTGAAAGACTTGTTAACCAATTAGCTCATATACCAGCAAAAATTATTGAAGAAGCTGTGAAAGAAATCTTTGATCATATGGCAATGACCCTTTCTAAGGGAGAACGTATTGAGATCAGAGGATTTGGCAGTTTTTCTCTTCATTACCGCGCACCTCGCCTCGGCCGCAATCCAAAAACTGGTGATAAAGTTAATTTAAAAGGAAAACATGTTCCTCATTTCAAGCCTGGCAAAGAATTACGTGATCGTGTTAATATTTATGCATAA
>JBHEQW010000010.1:0-41560 GCA_046530935.1 Arsenophonus sp. | reverse complement strand
ACTTCAATCTTAAATATAAAAGATATAATTTAAATATCTATTTAATAAAATAGATGTGACACAAAAATTCAAAAAATACATCTTACAATTATTTAAGAGAATAATACTTATGTGTTTAATAATTTAAAGAAAAACAATTAAAATTTTTTAATTAATTTATAAATTGATTTTTAGCAAACGATATCATTACATCTAATTTTTGGTTTCTAACAAAAATAAAATTTTCATATAGTATATTTTTAATTATAGTTAATCACTTTGAATTAAATTAATTGTTTTTAAGTTTTTTATCTTATGATTGGCAATCACGCTCAATAATTTAAATTTTAAAAATAACTCATTAATAACTAAAAGAAAATGTTTTATGTATGGGTTACATTTATATATTCAATCTGATAAATTATTTTAATAAAAATTTTAATTAGGTAACCGATCAAAATGAAATTTGTCTCATTTAACATTAATAGCCTAAGAGCACGCTTTCACCAACTTAAAGCTATCATAAAAAAACATCAACCTGATGTCATTGGCTTACAAGAAACAAAAGTTGATGATTTTACATTTCCTTTAGAACAAGTTAATCAGCTAGGCTATCATGTCTACTACCATGGACAAAAAGCACATTATGGTGTCGCACTGTTTTGCAAACAAAAACCAATCAGTTTTCAAAAAGGATTCCCTAGTGATGATATTGATGCCCAGCGCCGTATTATTATGGCAGATATCGAGACAGAAAAAAGAATAATTACCATAATAAACGGTTATTTTCCACAAGGTGAATGCCGTGCTCATCCAAAAAAATTTGCAGCAAAAGCAAAATTTTACGAAGACTTACAGCTTTATCTGCAAAATAATCTTTCACCTCAATCCCATATTATTATTATGGGAGACATGAATATTACACCAACAGATCATGATATAGGCATTGGTGAAATAAATAGAAAGCGTTGGTTAAGTTTGGGAAAATGCTCTTTTTTACCTGAAGAACTGGAATGGATGGATAAATTAAAATCTTGGGGATTAATAGATACTTATCGTCAAAAAAATCCAAATATTACTGATCAATTTTCGTGGTTTGATTATCGCTCGAAAGGTTTTGTAGCTAACCGAGGTTTGCGAATTGATTTGATCCTAGCATCAAATTCCTTGTTTTCCTGTTGTTGTGAAACAGGAATTGATTATGACATTAGAAGTATGAAAAAACCTTCAGATCATGCCTCTATTTGGGCAAAATTTAAGTTAAATTAAAATAAAAAGAATAAAATGATAGCACTATTTTTAACTATCATTTTATTCTAATTTTCGACTAATTTTCTTCTTTACCGATAAAACTTTTTCTCTGTTCCATCTTTGGATGGCCTATATGGTAGGAAATATGGTTAAAGTGATTTACTATTTAGTTTGTTAGGTTAATATTTTCAGTATTTTAGCTAGAGCCAACATGAAATCCTAATAACAAAACTATTTTTTACTTGATTTATGTTAACCAGATCCCATATGAGCTTGTCATATTAGTCAATACTTGTCTCCAGCGCTAAAACCTTAAATAAGGTATTCCTATGCTGGATAGCATGAGAACTATAATAGTCTTTTTTTATTAAAAATTTTCTTTTAAATAACAATTTAATATACCACATAGCATTGCTTCTGTCCCTAAACCATTCTTTATCCATTAATACCTTTTCTAGAGTTTTATCTTGCATAAAACGGTCAATTTCCTATCATAACAGAGACAACAAAGTAAGCATTAGTAAATTGGTTTTGGTGGATGAGTTTCTTTTATTATTTCACAGAAGTTGCAAAATAGCTAATCTTTTACCTTTACATCTGGTTGTAGTGTGGCAAATATCAATTTACAAGAACTCAGTTCCTTAGCACTCGAAATAGCTCGTCAAACAGATTAGATAAAAAGCTGGCTTTGGCAATAAATTTTTCTCCAGCGCGGGTCTATAGTCCAATAACACTTTTATAAAATTTCGTGCTGACCATAAATTAGATAATTTATTGCCTAGTAATAATTGCATAAATTTTGCTTTCGTTTTAATCTATCTGGACTGGATTTTTTGGTATATCGCTAGAAATAATTTCATGATATGCAGCAACTTTTTTATCATCAAAACAGAGATTTTGCTTATTTAACTTAGTCATCTAAAATTTTATGAGGATAGGCTTGATGATTAACAATAATCTTTATTATTACTATAAGGAGTGATAAAAAGCTCTTTTTTTTTAAGTAACGACAATCAGAAGGGAAATAAGTAATAACTTTATTTTTTTATATAATTGCTACAATATATCAAGAAGATTCTTTGTTACTCAAAAGAATGTTTTTTAGATGATTTAATTTATAAACCAGAAATACATGAATAAGATAATGGCATAATTTCTTATTTTTATTTATTTTAACATAAAATAAATAAGCATGATTGATGAATAATTCGTACAGCGATATGCTCAAAGCTAAGTGAGCTATAAATCAACACCATTCTTCATCCTTATAATCAATACTATCTATTTGCCTGCCAAATAGATGTGAAATGTTCTTTATTTGGCGTAATTATATTAGCTTTTATACTTCAAAAAAAATTTGCCAAGAAAATGTTCAATCTCTTCATCTTTATATAATCAGCAATTCTAATACTGGCATTTGAACTAGACCAACAGATAATACACTTTGATATGATATAACCAAACAGCACTGATCAAGCAAAATATGAGCTAGCGTTATATTTATTCTATACAATCAATTTGCTCTATTTTAAGTCAATGCAGAGACATAAAGTGGAATAAAATCTCGATTACTTTTTAACAGTAACAGTTCAATTGCATTAACTTACAGCTTAAGGATTAAAATAGCTAATTAATCAGAGCTGAACAGCGCTGCTTTTTATCATCTAGTAAAACTAAAAAATCCAATACTCAATTCAGCAGGAATTATCTTTTGTGATCAGGATCCCACAGTATGCACGATCTTATCGGACAGAATATATGACTTAATAGCATTAAGTTTCTTAACCGAAGCTAGTGATTCAATTGCTATTTTTAGGAAAAATCGCTAAATCAGTTAATGACCAATGTGCTAACATATGTGGTATAAACCTCTTGTTCAGATTTATCTAATATATGAGCAATACACCAAGTCATATATTGAAAATATCGCCAGATAGAATAGGCTCATCTTATTTCTCGTTTATCTACTTTTGATAAACCATCATCAATATAATAGCACGCGTTAAACATGGCTTTTCTGCAAAAAAATAAATGTCAAATAAGATTATTCAATTATCTCAATCATGGCTCTACAAAGGTTTTATTTGCTCTAATTGGTTGATTCACTAAAAAGATAAATCATTTTGTCTAGTAATTTATTTAAATTAAGAAATTACTGTAGGTAAAACACTGCCATTAATGATCTTTTTGCTGTTTGTGAACATAACACATCGGGTTGTAATGTTCTGTTATCTAGGTTAAAATAGCAGCAACTTAAAAATTTATGTTTAGTTAAACCTGGTTAACGCACTTCTGTTCAATATAACTTTTAATATACGATAATTTAGTAATTTGCAAAAAAGCCACCATAGCCTATAAATCATCCTACCAATAAATTTTAGTTAATGTTCTAAACAAACCAAAACCAGTCACATCAGTCATTACAGTGTATTAATCTCCATAAATATTTGCTAACTTTGAGCCTAATTTAATTAATTGACATATAAGTTAGATAGCTAAGTCATTGATGTTTATTTAAAAAAACCTTTTTTCTGCTGGTATGTAAATACCAATTTCTACTGACTTAGTTAAAAACAATTTTACTCCTTCAAAAACAAGTAGTATCCTTTTTTTGCTTTATCGGTATTAATAATAGCAATCACTGCAAGACAAAATATCTCCTCTGGCGTATTGATTAAATGACCACCAGCAAGTAATATATAAGGATACTGATTATTATATGAGTTCTTCAATCACTTTCTATGCTAGCTAATATAGAATCTTTTTAATCAGCAAACCTAATATTGCAATAGTCATAATGGATTTACTACCTAGTAAAGGTATAACATATGTTTATGATCATTTTTAATGTATGGGATTTCTGAGATGGTGAGCATACAATACTAATTTATTTCGTATATAATTTTAAGATCAGAGATATGATATGCCATAAAAAGTTTACCACACAAATATACGCGAAACTAAGTATTAGCACTGTTCATTTGCATGAATTCATCCGTAATGGTGGCAGGCACATTATAATACAGCGCTTTTTAGGCTGAGCTCAAAGCACAATACCTCAGACAACATGCTAAAAATGCCGCCTTGTTGACAGGCGTCTTATTTTTTCAGTCGCTTGTAACTATTATTCACAACACCGAACAATACAGACAGGTATTGGAAATGTTAAAATTAAAGTGCCTAAAAGTTTAGTTGGAGGATAGCAAGGGCAACTAAATATGCTTCAATAGCTTATTGCGACTCAATTATATAAAGTGTGTAAAAAACGTCGAAGAGTTTCTTGAATGGCTTTGTCATGCGAGACAAAGCTCCATCAGTGATTTTCAAGAAGCAATGGTGATAGTGGTCCTTCTCAATAAAAAAGTATATGGTCTTTTTGTCAGTAATAATAAGCAAACTAAAACAAGAATTGCTTGAATAGCATAGGCAATGGTACATGCGTGATTTTTAATAAATATATGCGCTACGTTTATTTCTTAGCTGATGCTGTATACAATACTCTCAGGTAAACTAATAATCGCCTTTGCTTGCTGCTCATTTATAGGCATCACTGATGCATGGATGTAAGAAACTCATTATAAGTTATAATTGAAGATGCTTGTTGAGAGTTATAAGCGAACTTGGAATTGAATTTTTTAATGGCCTGCAAGCTCGTGGATTAACTGTATCTCTCAGGCCTGCTACTGTAAATAGTGAGCTTGGTTTTTGGAATGCAATCGTAAAGATATTCCAAGACACGAAGCACCAACGCTGTTATGTACACAAAACAGCTTAATCTCCTACCTTCACTCCTAAAAAGCATGCAACAGAAGGTTAAAACTAATCTGGGCGAAGTCTGCTACCAGAGCAAAGAGAGTCTCATGATGCTGCTGATTAAATCCTTTGATTTTTTAGCAAAATTTTCAGCAAAATATTATAGAATGATAAATAAGCTGTAGAAAAGTTAAGAAGAGCTGCTGGCATTCTACGACTTCTAGTCAGAATACTAGCCGTCAATTAAGAACGAAAAATCTAATTAAATCTATGTTTGCAACAGCCAGATAAAGCTGAGCGCTAAGAAGTGTGGCTTGAGAAAAGCAACTCATTCAATGCCATTTAAGCTATTACAGCTTGCTCAAAAATGCTAGAAATTGCTAAGTAAATTTTGATTTGCTTTAACATTGGCAGTAAACAACATCCAATTTAAGAATGTAGAACTGATTAACAAAATATCTAACGCGTAGTAGATAATGAGCATTATTCATCAAACTTGCTAATAACTACTATCTGATCTATATCTTATATAAGAATCAATTTATTTGAGATATAGAATCAAAAAACGGCGGCAGGTATTTTCTTAGAGATGATTATATAAACCATTCTCGCCAGCCCTATTCATGCCAAAATATCTATTGAGATATTATAGTTGATGTGAAAAATATCATGACTATGGACTGCGTTGTCAGCTAACTACAATACCTAATAAGAGGTTCTATTCAGATCAGCAAAAAATATGCATTATAATTTATCTAACCGTTATGGTGTATACCATAATTTTATAGTTGCCAAATAAAAAAACAAGATGATGTTGATGATTGCAGTTATATTCCTAATTATTTGCTGACAATGCTGTTGCCCTCTCAGGAGACTGTAGTTGTTTTTCTTTAAAAAACGGTTTCTCTACTCTAAATAACTTGCTAGCAAGTCGTACGAAAATTTCTGAACATCATAAGTATTTCAATCTGACATAGATCTCTGTTTACGTAGACACTTGGTATGGAATTTGTATAATATGATGCAAGTGAGAGAAGTGACAGCTGAAATCTTTGCGCATAAAGCCTTTAAAAGCTAGGATCCTAGTTATCTGCACGCAGATATAAAATATTTTCCGAAAATACAAAATAAAACTTCACGCCGTTATCTTTTCATATATATAGTTCTAGGAACTTGATTGGTTTTTATCCGTCTTCATAAAGATAAGACCAGATGCCACCAGATGCCAATGAATACTCAACATTGCTTACATAATCTTAACAAAGCATGTCTCCAATGACATTATTCATTGGATGCTTACATATAATGGCAAAGAATTTATATACAGCTTTTTTGGTCTGCAAAAATGTTTAGCTACCGAAAAACATGAAGTTTCTTGTTTATGTACAGATCTTGGTATAGAAAACCGATTAGCCGCAGATCCATCCTAAAAAAATAATATAATAAAAGCTATTAATTTGCGTATAAAAGATAGGTGAGCTGCAAAGCTATTATTTAAATTCTGCTCAATAGTTCGAGATCACTCGACATCGATATATTTGATTGTACAATCAGAAATTACCATAATTAGTATTAGCTAGTAAAACTACATTACAGTCTATGAAAGGATTGCTTCAAAAGCAACCATCAATTATTCAAAAATAAACATGCTATCTGCCGAAATGTGATAAGAGCTATGGACAAATAGAGAATCAATATCAGCTGTAGATAGAAAATAGTGGTTTTTTATGATGGATTAATACAAAATGCCAAGATTACATCAATTTAACAGATAAGTTACCAGAAATCTATCAATTAACCCATGATATTATTTTTTTAGCTCTAGATAATGAGGCTTACCATGACTAATAATTGTTATTTTACAAACATAAAATAAATTATTAGTAAATCTAGTGTATGACGCGGTCATAGGCCATACAGCTACACTTTGATGTTTCGCGAATTTGTTCTCCATCCTTAAATTAGATGTTGTTTGCTACTATAGTGGTCAGTCAAACAGATCAAATTACTTTAGTTTGTATCAACTTTTCTGAATAAACTGTACCAGCTTAAATAACATTAAAAGAGTTGTTTTTCTCGAACCACACTTCTTTAACGCGTAGGCTTCTGTAGTCTTCACCTGTAGCAAAAGTAGATTCAATCTGATTCTTTTTTTTATTGACGACAAGTGTGGTCTGACTGGAAGCCATAGAATGGCAGAAGTTATTCTCCAATGGTTAGGAAATTAAATAGCTATTTAAGTAAAAACTAAAAGCCATCCTTTATTAGTAAAAGGAGATAGAATTAGTTTGCTAGATTTATTGTAAGTTAAACTTTAATCAGAGTGTGTAGTCTTTGATCTAATTATCTAATGCACTAATTTTCGAGATATTAACCAGTCTATCCTATGGATCTTACCTTAATAAGCATCGTTTTTCCATTTCACTCATTCTTTTTGACAAGAAAGAGCTTACATGCTTGCTTAAGCTATGCATCTATAAAAAGTGGCATCTGCCGCACAGAGAATGTATTTGTAGACATTTGTGCTCAGTAATTCTTCTGTCAGCACCTAGAAACCCTAGATTTTTTGAGTTTTTTTATTTGCCTTCATCTCCAATACATTATATATACCTTCGACAATAGTGTTTTTCTCGTTTACGATTTAACAAAAAACCATAGTAACTTATCAACTTAACATATCTCTCCAGAATATTTCTGATATAGGGGACCTCCTATTACCTTTTTTATGTCAGGATTTGCTACTATACTACCTAGTCCCATGATTATAGTAATGATGTACAACCACTCCTCATTCAGTAATAGCATAGTTTTAATGCGGATACTGATTGGCGTTTAATGTAACGCCAGATGTATTTTATACTTATACCAACAATACTTCCTTTCATTTTTTTAGAGAATTGCACTTTCCACTAAACTCCATACTGTGCCTTTTTTAGGTAATGCTACCAAATCCTTCATGGTACTGATGATCTGATTTGATACAGTTCAGTGGAAAGGCTATAGTGGAATTTATCAGATCATACCTATGACGCAGAAGCCTGATGACGGCGCCTAGCTAGATTTCTTTTATCGCTATTTTTTTTGAAGAACAGTTCAACTATACAGAATGTTTAATATCTAGACAGCTAGTGGCAAGAAATACATGAACATGTAGATGTGCTTAAGTTATTTAACCATAAGTGTAAAAGGAAAAAGATACCAATTTCAATGCCATGTTTGCGTGCGCACTTGCAGCATAGAGCGTTGACTCGGCGCGAAACATTGTATATTTAATAGAGGCCAGTTGTTGTTAAAAACAAAGCTAAAGAATATGATAGATAGTGAAAGCAATATGTTGCCAGTTTTAGTTGGATAAAATATTAGCCTGCTGTTCTAATCAGTGCTCTCTACCTTTAACGCCGCATGAACTGCATGCTTTTTATACTTACAGTTTTTTTTGTAGAAAACCCGCGATAGTAATATTCAGCATGATCACGGCAATAGTGCTGTATACACTCTCAGATTTGATATTTGCTTCAGACAAGATTTTTCTCGATAGCTCTACAATTATAGAAGGCTTCACACGACTTGACACTTTCAGCATATTTTTTTACGAAACTTGTTTCTGTTATCATCAATACTGAAAAGTGGTTCAGTTAATCGGTGGTTATTAGATATACATCTAGATAAATCACCATCTTTGTATTTGTTAAATAAATAGAAATCGTTATCCTGTCCGCATTCGTGATGTCTATCGACCTAGTTATCTTTATATTTGTCATCCGGCTAAGGATGACAGTGAATTATCTCTAGTTCTCTATAAGGAATGAATTCATCTGTAATTATATTTTCCACTCATAATTCCATTAATACAGTTATATCCAGTGTCATAGGTTTGATGCCATTTATGTTCTTAACACATAGCATAATTATGATTAGATGTAAGAATAATACTTGCGTATGGATAAAAAATTATGGACTGAGTTACTTTGAGAGATTTCTGTATAGGGGTTTTTGTCATCATAAAAAATTTAATGTCTCTGTTATTATTAATTTAGTGATGGAGATCATAAAGTGTTTCGGATAAACAGGCGATATGTAACACATGAAGTCGCCTGTTATCTTTCTGATTTATCCGGTTTTTCATTTTTAGGAAATTTATTCCTAGACATCTGAATGAATTTCTAAAATATCAATATATTGTATAGTATAAAGCATTATTTAGATTATCAACTTCACAGAAGCAGCGTGGCTCTCTCTGCTTGGGCAGACTCATACCATAGTGTGTGCCACGTTCATTTTTTCTCCAGCCTTCTTCATCGGTTCAAGATACTTCGCTGAAAACATTACCAATAAAACATCAATGGCTTTATTACCAGTATTGCAGTTCTTAACTAGGCAGCCAAACAGCTCAGCTTTAACTTTCTGTTGCATACTTTTTATTGAAGTAAAGCGCGCACATTTTAGCTATTTTGTCTGACAACAGCGTTGCTGCTGCGTGTCCATGAATACTGGCAATTTTATTCTAAAAAATCAAGGACACTAGCGTCCCACGTAGAAAGCCTGGAAAATATAATTAAGCCTAGATCTAACAGGCCATTGAGAAGTTTGATACAATTAGCTTATGACTCTCAAATAAGAAGCTTCAGCTTCAACTAGTTTCTTACATACATGCCAAGTGATGCCAATAATGACCAGCAAGCAAAAGCGTTTAGCTTCCTGATAGAGAACTGTATATGCCATCGGCGAAGAAATATAGATAGCTACTATCGTTTAAATTAGGCAAGGTAACATTAGATCTGCTATTCAATCCATTCATATTCCAATCTGGTAATGATAGTTACCTATCAGAGACAGGATGTGTTTTTTTCATCTAAAAACCACACATAGCTTCGTAAAAATCACCGCTGCAAATACCTTGCAAACTACAAAGAGTCATGCTAGCCAACTTATTCGATGCTTTTTGTATGCTTTAGATAAGACTGTAGGAATAAGCTATTGGAGTATATTTTGTTGCGTCTGCGATCTAACTGATCTTAGGCACTTTAATTTCAACATCGCCTATATTAGTTTGTATAGTTAGTTGTAGTAAATAATCATTACGGACGACGGCATGTATGGAATTCCAGGTAGAGAAGACGGCGGTTCAGCATCTGTTATTGGTAGTACGGCTTCAAGCTCTGCCTAAACGGCAATATCTATTAGCTACATGGCAGGGAGATTATTGATCGGTTCATGCATGGAGTTACATATAACATCTAGTTTCTCGAATACTTCTGTATGGTATATTTTTTCATGCTAATATTATTTCTCTATGTTGAAATCATTTATGAAATTAATCAGCATGATTCTACCAGCTTCTCTGAAACATCATACACTAGAAATGAACATAAAACTCTTTTTCTATTATTTGGAAAAAGTATTTTTTAAGCATAAATATTACTTTTATAATAGATTGATAATTCATGAAATTTTTAATTATTATATAAATAAAATTATTTATTAGGTTTTTTATGCCAAAATTAATATTTAAAATTTTTTGAATAATTTATAATTATAAATGAGCTATAATATTATTACTCATTTAAAGTAATCCAGGGAAAACAGATTTTGTTCCTGTGATAATAAACTCAATCCCAAGTGACATTAATAACAATCCCATAATACGAGTAATAATATTAATACCAGTTTGCCCTAAATACTTAACTAGAATTGTTGCTGATCGAAAAAGCAACCAACAAGATAAAGTAAAAAATATACAAGTTAACGATAGACCAACTAAATTTTGCCATCCAAGCCAACGAGATGACCAGACAATACATGAACTGATTGATCCAGGCCCAGCCATTAATGGTAGTGCTAAAGGAACAACTCCAATGCTATCACGAATGCCAGTTTCTGATTTTTTTTGTTTATTATGCTTATTTTCACCTATTCGACCACTAATCATAGACATAGCAATGGCCGCAATAACTATCCCGCCAGCAATACGAAAAGAATCAATAGAAATGCCAAATAATTTTAAAAAAACATCACCCAGTAATAACGAAATACATAAAATAATTGCTACAGAGAAATTAGCCACCAAATTAGTACGATTTCTTTCTGCCACAGATTGATAATTAGTCATACTAATAAACACAGGCAAAATTCCTATTGGATTCACTAATGCAAAAAGACTTAAAAAAAACTTAATATAATTAGGAAGATCCAGTAAACCAGCAACCACAATTGAGTCCCTCAATCAAATGTTAACGCTTAGCTAAAAATTAATTATTCATAACAAAATAATTTTTAACATTATGCAAGAAAAAATACTTTATACTAGCATAGTATACTTATTTGGCTAAAGTTCAAAAACTAATTATAATAATAAAATAAGCTTTTAAATTAGATGCCATACGAAATTTTGCTAACTAATTCTGAGTTATCCTCATTTCTAGTGTATAGTTGTTTCTGAAATAGTATGGTATATATCTACTAATTAATTTCTTGAATAATTTCAACAATAGAGAGATGATATGCCATGAAAAGCTGCACTTACAGGCATCAGTTTGTCGACGGACACAACCACCATCATAATACTATTGTCAATAGCGGTTAGTTCTTAGAGTAAACAATACAGACTGCTATTGACGATGTTGAGATTAAAGTGCCTAAGGTAATGGTAAGAGAGAATAGCAGCAGCAAATGGAACATGCTTCAACAGCTTATTGCTAACGCTTTATCTGAAACGTTAAAAAAGCAGCGAAGAGTGAGTTGCTGCCATATCTCTGTATCTATAAGGCATTTACACTACTGATCTTTATATAAAGCTTTTAGGGTGTGGCTTTTTAGTGAAAAAAACAAATGCTATCTCTGCAAAATAACTATCAGTACCCTACTGAAATAGGAATGGATTGAATAGCAGATTTAATGTTGCCTTGCGTAATTTAAGAGGTACTTAGCTACCTGTATTTTTTGCCCGATGGCATATACGGTTATCTTAGGCAAGCTGATCTGACTTTGCATGCTAATCATTATTGATATCAGTGAGCATGAAGGTAAGGATGTAGTTGTGATTGAAGATGGTTATCGAGAGTTAAAAGTTAATTTTGACAAATTTCTTACATGACTTGCGATGGCATAAGACTTAACAGTCTCTCCTAGACTTTCTGGGAGAGATGGTTTTCTTGGTTTTTTGGAATGCAACGTAGCAAATGTATTCCCATACAGGCAGCAGTAACGCTATTGAGTATACAAAACACAAGTAGTGTGTTAGCTTTCACTTCTAAAAAGCACGCTAACAGAAAGTCAAGCCAGAGCCTCTGGAGAGAGGTCTGACTAGTAAGAGAAGAGAGTCACGATCACACTAATAAGCCATTTATGTTTTATTAGCAAGCTTTTTATCTAAGTATCCATGTGTGTATCCATATATCATCTATCTGCAGCGATGAAGATGAAGAAGCATGAGAAAGATTGAGAAGAATTATGATTCAAGAAAAATATCCATTATGCTCAAAAAAGCTGGATCGGCTTGCTTAAAGTTGGATATTTCAGCTGCTGATCCTGGTTGTAAGCAACGTCTAATTTAAGTATGGATAACAGATTTAGAAAGCATCATAGCCGAGAGAATGGGTTAAACCATCATATGCAAGTTATTTCTAATAACTCTTGTATATAGCTTTTAATTACACTAGTTTTATAAAAAATAATAAGTTTATTATAAATTTATTTATATATAAATGCTAGTTTTTTTATATAAAGTTGAATTTTTTTATATCTGAACAAGAAAGAGCTTGAAAAATAATTAAAAAACATTATTTATATATTACTAATTTAGTATTAATCGTTATTAATTAATATAAGGAAAGCAATTTTTATGATGCGAATAGCCTTGTTTTTACTTACAAACTTGGCAGTAATGTTTGTATTTGGAATTATTTTGAGTTTGACTGGTATCCAAGGACAAAGCATTCCAGGGTTAATAATTATGGCTGGTCTTTTTGGTTTTGGTGGCTCATTTATCTCATTAGTAATTTCAAAATGGATGGCATTACGTTCTGTTGGTGGGCAGGTGATTGCAAGCCCGACAACAGAAACGGAACATTGGTTATTAAATACAGTTAATCGTCAGTCTCATCAAGCTGGTATTAAAATGCCAGAAGTTGCTATTTACAATGCACAGGATATTAATGCTTTTGCCACTGGAGCTCGCCGTGATGCGTCACTTCTTGCTGTTAGTACAGGTTTGCTAGAAGCCATGGATCGTGATGAAGCAGAAGCGGTTATCGCTCATGAGATCAGCCATATTGCTAATGGGGATATGGTAACAATGACTTTATTACAAGGGATAGTAAATACTTTTGTCATTTTTATTTCGCGTATTATTGCTCAATTAGCCTCTGGCTTTTTACCAAATAGCAATAATGAAAATGGAAATGAAGAAAATGAAAATATCAATGGGAATCCAATGATTTACTTTGTGGTGTCAGTAGTGCTAGAAATCGTATTCGGTATTTTAGCTAGCATTATTACTATGTGGTTTTCGCGTTATCGTGAATTCCGTGCAGATGCAGGTTCTGCTGATTTAGTGGGTAAAGAAAAAATGATTGCTGCGCTACAGCGTCTGAAAACAAGTTATGAACCACAGGAAGCTGGCAGTATGCTAGCTTTTTGTATTAACGGCCGTTCTAAATCTTTTAGTGAGTTGTTTTTATCTCATCCACCTCTTGATAAACGCATTGAAGCCTTACGTATGGGCACTTATCTTAATAAATAAAACAATAACCCCCTCACACATGATTAGGTGTTGGTGGGGGTTATTAACTTTGATAGATAGTTTTTATTTATTCAATTATTAGTTGAAAAACTTCTATTTGTTTAAGGTCTTACCTAGTAAGAATTTCTTTTTTCATGTTGTGTATAGTTCTTTTCCATCAGGCTGATTTAGTGTTTTTAATCAACTAATTTCAATATCAATTGTTTCCGTTTCAGGGTGTACTACACGAAACAATAATTTATCATTTTTATCCTCAACTAATCGAAAATAAAACAATAATTAAATCTGTATATTTTATATCCTTATGGGATTTATATACGTCTTTATATAACTTTTTTAAGTTAAAAATAAATCTAAATAAAATATTAACTATTTTATTTAGTATTTAAAATATCTCTTTATTGCTATTTATCTCTAACATTTAAATGGCGAAGAATGGGAATAAAAATAGAGCAGGAGAGATTGGTTCCTTGAACCGCACAGAGATTATTGTTGTTTAAGTAAAATTATTTAATTTATCAATGCAAAAATATTCATAATTATTTTATATCTTTTATCTTTTTATCTTTTATTCCAAAAATATGAATAAAAACTTTTAGATATTATGGTGTTGGTGTATAGATAATAAAATTATCATAGTAGCTATTGATATATTTTAAGAAATGCTAACCTTTTCATACCATGAAAATAGTATAGTTATTTTAAATAACTTAGATTTAACTTTGAACTAGTCTTTCATAAACTGCTAATGAGGTGTGTTACCATCTAATACTGATAGATGGTAATTCCTGATTGTACAATAGCCAAACATATTCCATTCAAAATGATCTCAAGCTATTAATTAAAATTGAAATTAAGGATTTACAGCCCACCTTCCTAAATGCAGGTGGCACACATTACACCCGATGATACTATATCATTTATTTTAGGATAAATCAACTCTTAGTGATTAAAAATTAATGTTCTATAGGAGTTTCTGTATATACAAACAATAGAATTTATGTTTCCTATATAGCTAAACGTTTTTTCAGACTAATAAAAAGATTGTCTGTAAATTCTTTAGCATTGTCTATAAATATTCGATGGATAGCTATTGGAGAGGCTCGGTTAAGATCGCGCAAGAAAATCGTTGAGCATTTAATTACGGTCTCGGCCTTGATTGGCAGAAAATTCAATCGCTCTTTAAGTGAAGAACAAAAGCCATCCATTTTTACTAAATGGAAGATTAGAATCGCTTTACTAGTTATTAGCAAATCTAGTATATAGCGTTCCAGAATACGCTCCAATCTGATACTTCGTGAATTTGTTATCTATCATTAATTGAATGTTGTTTATCAAGAGAATTAGCATGTCAAATTCCATCACATTAAACTGTTCTATCTTTTTTAGTATACAGTAGCACCTTAAATACCATTGAAACGGTTGTTTTTTTGAACTATAATTTTTTGTGCGTTGGATTTCTAGCCTTACTGTTGCAAAACTATATTTAATTAGATTTGTCGTTGTTTTATTGAGTACCAATATGATATTATGATGCAAGTTAATAGAGAATGGAAGCAGTTATTTTCGAACTTTCTTTAGTTCATTCATTACTAAAGTGATATTTCGCTAAAAACATCGCTAACAAAACAGATAAACATAGCAAACATGGAGAGGTATAAGTGTGGTGAGCACGGCCAGATACCATGCTTTAATAATATTCATAATCTGAGTATTGTTTTATACTCCCGTGTGTGCGGATATATTAATTTTTAAAAATTCATTCATCCTGACAAGGAATAAATTTCCTAGAAAGCATAAACCAACTAAAATCAGAAAAATAAGACGCAACTTCAGATGTTAAACCAGCCGTGTTTATCCAAAGCGCTTTATGACCTATCTTCTGAAATTAATGATGACAGACCAACAGAATTTTTCATGACACAAAAAAAAGAAGACAATATAGCAATAAAGAATGCGTCCAACTTTTACACTCACAACTCTACGTCAATAATTTTTTCTCGACACACAGATATTATCTACACATATGCATTATCAAGCATCTCTAGTCACGATTATCCTGGATTTTGAGCAATGGAAGAAGCCTATAACTATCAAGATGATAGAACTTTGGACACAACTGCATTAAGTGGAAAATGAATTTGAAAGCATGCTTGCTGATGAATTCATTAGCTATATGGAACTAAGAAGAATAATCCTCCTTTCTTTTCTCTCTAGGACAAACACAAAGGTAACTTGGCTCATAGATCTGATAAATACTGACAAGATGATGTTTTCTATTTCTATTGCAAGACATCTATAGAGAGAAATTCATCCAGATATATAATTTTTTCTGCAAAACTAAACTGCTTTTTAGCATTGATGACGTCTGTAATAACTTTCTTAAAAAACATGGTGAAAGTGTTAATTTTTGCATACGCATATCTATCAAACGAATACTTTCATGCGGCACTTTTGTTATTGGATTATCTAATCTATCTCCACTGCTGCATCTCCACTAAATGTGTTCCAACTGCCGTTTTTCTGTTAAAGTTGTAAGTTAAAAACCTTAAGTTTATGCGGCTTCAAAGCTACCTAGCAACTGATTAACACAGCAAGTTCATATTTTATCTTGCTGCACAACTGGCAAGCCATTATTTTTGCTATGGCCAATCTTCTTTGTTTTGCATTTTTTTAACAATAACTTGAACCTACTCAAGACTTTGTTTTGAGCAACCTAAACTGTACTGCAGAGTTAGCAGGAAAAGATGGTATCTAAATTGATATTTTATTTGCCTTGCACACTTATAGTCGATAACTTAATTAAGATCCGTATGTTCATAATCTCAGTTACCAATAATAACACTCTGTATATTAAACATGCTATATTGTATGAGTTGTTTTTCAAAATAAAGAACAGTTGAAAAATCCTAGCAAGTCGATATCATCAAGCATCTGCGTCAGAACTATGAGCTGATAAATCGGACTATACTCTTCTACACATTGATTTCTGTGATATATCCGCACCAGGAGAAAGCACTAGCAATGTTATCTAAAAACATTTTACAGACATTACTGGAAAGTGCAGTTCGTTAAAAAAAGATGAAAGTGGTGTGGCAAATAGGTTGAAATATTTCGTACGCTACACCACCTTAAACATACCAGTATCTATCCGTCTCAAAACCACGGCATTACAGCCAGGATGTGGAGTTGGTTTACATTATTACTCTATGAAACCACATGACTAAGAAGTGCATAGCAGCATACTTTGCTGATGCAAAAAGAGATGATCGGACGCCATATCAACCATATTTCAGTTAGTCATTTAAGATGGTGCGTTACTATATGGTTTCTTATTGAATTCTAAACAATTGAGACTATTACATAAGTGTATATAATGCACTAAAGATGATAGTTTGCAAAAAAACCAGAAAAACCAGGCTATGATTGTTGTTTGTCGTTTTGATAAAATTAGTCCTGTATACAGATCCGATCCGTATAAATGCATTCTGTCTTGCTGATGACAGGCTGCGCTTTTTATCGACGTTCATATCTTGCTAAACATGAAATGGATTTGTTTTCAGAAAGAATGCATAAAATGAAAAATAATGGTTATTAAGCCACCCACCTATGTGGTTAATAATCTCTCTAAAATTAGTGTTCTATATCAAAGAATACACACTCCGATAAAGTTTTAACTTGCAATAGACAAAGTAAACCGATTTTATCTCCTATTAGCAATAAAAGATGGCTTTTGCTCTTTACTTAAAGAGCAATTTAATTTCTTAACCATTAATAGGTTTATTACATGGCACTGCGAGTCCATGCTAACTAGACCTCCAGAAGATCAACCTTAACTTTCGTCTACATGCCTTTATGGAGTTGAAGCCATCACACATTACCTGTTTTATGTTCCAAACCAGCCCTAGCAGAATTGATTCTATGTGTATCCGTGAATATCTTTGCTTATTACATTACAAAAAACAATGGCATCCATCTACAGTAGATATAAATGCCTGAAAATACGCTTAAGCCACGCGCTCAAATGGCATTGAGAAGTTTTGGACAAGTTTTTCCATTCTGACTCCTAAATAAGAATCTTCAAGCTCAACTAGGCTCATTATGTTCATGACTAGTGTAGTTGAATCATGAGCACTATAAGGAAAAGTCTCTCAGATTGCCTGAGATAATTTTGTATATTACATAGGTGAAAAAATAAACATAACACGTATAGATTAAATCACGCAGTCACCATTTCATTTCCTGTTCTCTTCATGGCATTGCTATTTCAGTGTGCTAACGGTGCTCAAAATTTAGTCTGCTAATGGCACTATAAAAAGATCATGTGCTTTTTCACCGAGAAGAGAAGCATCCACTTTTCCACCCACACACAGAGCTTTGTGAAAATTACAGCTGGAGATACCTCAGCAGTGATACAGACATGTTAGTACTAACTATTCAACATTTTTGCACTTTTCAAATAAGTTTGGCAGGTAACCAACGAGCTATTAAAGCATATTCCAATTGCTGGCACGGGATCCATGATCTTAGATACTTTAAATCTCAACATAGGCAATACTAGTCTGTATTGTTTACTGTGATAAATAATTCTCAAGGATGCGGCCACCCACAAGCGTTGTCCCAGAGTTCAAGCATGATGTTGTAGCAGCATGATTTTGAGTTCATGCTAAATCTACGTGACTATTATCAGCTGCCTGTAATCATTATGGATGAATTCATGGAATTAATTACAGATAAATATCTAGTTTTGTAGATGTCTGTAGTGTAGATTTTTCGTTGCATATCATCTCTCTATTATTAAAATCATTCAGAAAATCAATCAGAAAAATATATAGCATCTCCAGAAATCCAATAATATCAGAGATGAGCATAAATCCATTTTAAAGGATTCAGAAAAAATATTTCGTCAACTTCAACAATAAGCACTTAGTGTATTTATATTGGCTGTAACCGACGCTTAAGCAAGGAAGCAATAACACAATCTAAAAGGTGTTTTCAAATCAATTCCTGTTTGTTTTGCTTATTTATAAAGTCAAAATATTTAACATACATAGCAGATAACTAAAGCAAGTATATCCATATATGAATGGAGCCTCTGCCAGAGGCATTCTTGTATATTTGTTAAATATTTTCCTGCAATGAGGGATTTTGCAACGATATAGCTGTAACCCTAAAATGAATGGTCTCCAAGAGAGATAACATCTTTACTATGACAATATGTGGATGATAAAGTGGAATAAATTGCTTTAGTGCATAAATCAAGATCATTCGACAGATTGTTATCGAGCTAATTAAATGCTATTCGGCCTCTATGTTTTCATAGAGCTTGGGAAGAATCTTTTTGATCTGTATAATTATTTGATTTTTCCATTCCAACCTTTCTGTATCAGAAATCCCACATACAGTATAGTACATAGTATGTATGGATTTTTACCAATAATTTTTTCTAAAATGGCTAAATTTCTTGTTGTGTATTTTTCTAATAAAACCAACATCAATGTATAATTAGTATTGCTACTATAAACTAATTGAGTTATTTTTAACGTTTTACAATAAAAGATGGATATCTTATCCGCTATTGTTTTTAATTGTTTTAAGAACTAAGCTTCAACTTTAATTTAACCTGCCATGACAATACTTATATTTTTTACCTGAATCACATGGACAAGGTTCATTGCGACCAATTTTATTAGCTTTGTCTGCTATTTTAGCTTCTGTTTTTAATATCAATAGTTCATTTTTAATTTCATGGCTAAGGTACTGTTTATTTATAAGACGTTCTGCTTCTTTACGGCTTTGCTGATCAAGGAAAGCCACTTCTTCTGCTTGTAATCTAACTTCTACTTTGCTTAATGTTCTAATTACTTCATATTTCAGAGTTTCTAGCATATTCGCAAACATACTAAAAGATTCGCGCTTATATTCCTGTTTTGGATCTCTTTGCGCATACCCTCGTAAATGAATCCCTTGGCGTAAATAATCCATTGCAGCCAAATGCTCTTTCCATAAAGTATCAAGAGTTTGTAGCATGATGCCTTTCTCAAAATTACGCATCATCTCATCACTACCTACAATTTTCTTTTTTTCCTTATAAGATGCAATAGTTTTTTCTAAAATACGTTCACGCAAGATTTTTTCATGTAATTCTGGTTCTTTATTCAACCAGTCTTGAATAGGTAATTCTAAATTAAAATCATTAATTAATCGCTTTTCTAAACCAGCAATATCCCATCTTTCTTCTAAAGATTGTGGAGGGATATAAGTATCAATAGTTGCGATTATTACATCTTCACGAATACTGTCAATTGTTTCACTAACATCATAATCATCTAATAAATCATTGCGCTGTGAATAGATAGCTCGACGCTGATCGTTATCAACGTCATCATATTCCAAAAGTTGTCTTCTAATATCAAAGTTACGGCTTTCAACCTTACGCTGTGCATTAATAATTGCTTTCGTTATCCAAGGATGTTCAATAGCTTCACCAGATTTCATGCCCAATTTACGCATCATTCCAGTCACTCGATCAGAAGCAAAAATACGCATTAAAGAATCTTCCATTGAAAGATAAAAACGGGATGAGCCTGGATCACCTTGGCGTCCAGAACGCCCACGTAATTGGTTATCAATACGACGAGATTCATGGCGTTCTGTACCAATTATATGTAACCCAGCAGCAGCAATTACCGCCTTATGACGATCTTGCCAAGCTGTCTTGATTTGATTAATTTGTTCCTGACTAGCATTCTTTAGTTTATTGATTTCTACTTGCCAGCTTCCTCCTAATACAATATCTGTGCCTCGCCCGGCCATATTAGTTGCAATAGTTACTGAACCTGGCTGCCCAGCTTCAGCAATAATATCTGCTTCCATTGCATGACACTTAGCATTTAAAACATTATGCATAATTTTAGCTTTAGTTAGCTCATAAGAAATTAGCTCTGATTTTTCAATTGAAATAGTACCTACTAATACAGGTTGCCCTTTGCTAGTACATTCACGAATATCATCAATAATGGCAGAAAATTTGTCCGCTTCAGTCATATAAACTAAATCAGGTAAATCATTGCGGATCATCGGACGATTAGTTGGAATAACAATTGTGTCCAATTTATAGATAGATCTAAATTCAAAAGCTTCTGTATCAGCAGTACCAGTCATACCAGCGAGTTTTTCATATAGCCGAAAATAATTTTGGAAGGTAATTGATGCTAATGTTTGATTTTCATTTTGGATTTCAACACCTTCTTTTGCTTCAACAGCTTGATGTAATCCATCTGACCAACGGCGTCCTTCCATTATACGTCCTGTATGTTCATCAACAACAATAATTTGACCATTTTTGACAATGTAATCTACATCACGACTGAAAAGTGCATGAGCACGTAGAGCAGCCATAACATGGTGAATAAGCATAATGTTAGCTGGAGAATATAGTGATTCGCCATCTTCCATTAAATTTGCTTTTGCTAATAATTGCTCAATTAACTCTAATCCTCGTTCTGTCAACGTAACTTGACGTGATTTTTCATCAACAGAAAAATGACCTTCACCTTGAAAAATATCTGAATCTTCTTTTTTTTGCTGCTTAAGATTAGGAATTAGTTTATCTATTTTTTTATATAGATCTGAGCTGTCTTCTGCCGGTCCTGAAATAATCAATGGGGTACGAGCTTCATCAATTAAAATTGAATCAACCTCATCGACTAATGCATAATGAAGTTTGCGCTGCACACGCTCTTCTGAACTAAAAGCCATATTGTCACGCAGATAATCAAAACCATATTCATTGTTAGTCCCATAGGTAATATCCATAGAATAAGCTTTGCGCTTCAATATCGCTGGCATACCTTGTAAATTAATACCTACCGTCATACCAAGAAATTCAAACAGTGGTTGATTATTTTCTGCATCACGCTTAGCTAAATAGTCATTTACAGTAACAATATGGACACCCTTCATTGTTAAAGCATTTAAATATGCAGGTAATGTAGATGTTAATGTCTTTCCTTCACCAGTACGCATCTCTGCTATACAGCGCTCATTAAGTACCATTCCACCTAGCAACTGAACATTAAAATGCCGCATATTAAACACACGTTTACTTGCTTCACGAACTGTTGCAAACGCCTCAGGGATCAAATCATTTAATGTTGCGCCAGATTTAAGGCGATTCCGAAATTCATCAGTTTTTGCTTTAAGTTCTTGGTCGGAAAATTTTTCAAATTCAGGCTCTAACTGATTAATAATATCAACAAATTTACTTAAACGACGTAAAATACGATCATTACGGCTACCAAAAATTTTTGTTAGTAACTTGGTTAACATAAATGGTTTTTCTCAATTAAGGCGGTGTTTTTTGTTTAGATTCACATATATTATCTGGTTTTAATAAAACATAATTAATATGTTCAGTTAAACAATAGTTGTTGCTAAGAATTAACAAAAAGTCTATGAAATTTGTGTTATGTGGCCAAACTTAAATACCTTGAACACAAGTAACATATAGTGCCATTGGCATGTAATGTAGCAAGAAGATTATGTTAATGAATAAGATGAAATTTTTCTCGTCAAGATATAAAAAACACTTAAATTAATCATATAGTATATAGTAAAGTGTATTAACTATTTTATAAACCAAAATTGGTTTATTGTTTTCAATTAAATTGATATTTAGCTGTTTTTGTATCTTTTTAGCTAAAAAATAAAAATTAGCTGACCTCTTGGAGATCTTTATTACAAAAAGAATGCTGATGCCAAATAATTTGTTTTACAATTAAAAAAAAGACAATATTTACTGATTAATATCAAATAATCTAATGCTAAATTTTTCTGGTAATATGGTAATTATTGACTAATATATAACATATTTTTAATCGCTTTTGCCAAAGTTGTATGTAAATTAATGTACCTGTTGCATTACCTAATAACATGTGCACCAAAAAATATCGTTTATAAAAATATCGCAAAAGAACTAATATATTCATTAAATATCATTTAATATAAGAATTGGAGTAGAAAATGTGTGATAATTATCCACAATCTCTAAATGTTTTGTTAAAAGAGACCAATCTTAATTCAAATGCCTTACAAACTATTCAACAGCGCGCGCAGGCATTAATTAAACTCAATAATACTGTTATCAGTCTACTCCCTATTGAGTTAAAGGAGTGGTGTCGAGTCGCTAATTACCGTCAACATATTCTTATCCTAGAAGTTACAAATGCTAGCCGAAAAATACGATTAAACTATGAACTTCCTGCGCTACTCTTAACATTACGTAAAACTGTTTTACCATCTTTGTCTTTAATTAAAATAATAATTAATCCATCATTATCATCTAAAAATTTAAAAAATTACTTATCAAATCAGCAAATAGCCATAAAACCTTCAAAAGAAATAATAAGCAAGCTAACAAAAGAAAGTGCAAAGACAATTCATAACCTAGCAAAAAGAAGTCCAAAAAAACTAAAGGAAAAATTGGAGCGGCTAGCTGCATTGGCCAGAAGAGAATAGGAAAGTGACTAATACTAAAGATTAGTATTAAGCAAAAAGCATCAACGAAATTATTCTAAGGTAGAGAATAATTCACTTATATAAAATAGATAGAAAATCCTATTTGATATAATCTATCTTAAATTATTGTTATTGAAGATGTTTTAAATGTAACTGGCATTTCATATTCATCTTTGAAGGTCACCATATCCCAAGCAGACTCTGTCGCTAAAACAGCCTGCAATAATTTATTATTCAATGCATGACCTGATTTATATGCTGTAAAAGCACCAATGATATTGTGACCACACATAAATAAATCACCAATAGCATCTAGCGTTTTATGGCGCACAAATTCATCTTCAAAACGCAAACCGTCTTTATTTAAGACGCGATAATCATCAACAACAATCGCACAATCAAAGCTACCACCTAAACATAACCCTTTAGATTGTAAGTGTTCAATATCACGAATGAAACCAAACGTACGCGCACGGCTAATATCTCTAACAAAAGATTTTGTTGAAAAATCCAGTTTGTAACGTTGAGTACTATTATTAATGGCGATATGATTGAAATCTATAGTGAAATCTAAGATAAATCCATTATAAGGCGCTAGTTTTGCCCATTTATCACCATCTGTAACTTTGATGCTTTTTTTAATACGAAGAAATTTCTTGGCACTATTTAACTCTTCAATGCCTGCATCTAATAATAAAAACACAAAAGGAGCAGCACTTCCATCCATTATTGGGATTTCTGGTGCATCTACCTCAATGATGATATTATCTATCCCAAGCCCTGCTAATGCTGCACTTAGATGTTCTACAGTTGAAATACGTATATTATCTTCATTGACCAAGCAGGTACATAGCGTGGTATCACGTACTGATTTTGCTGCAGCCAGGAAATCAACAGGTGGATTTAAATCTGTACGGTGATAGATGACTCCGGTATTAGCCGGTGCTGGACGCAATGCTAAAGTGACTTTCTTGCCAGAATGTAAACCGATACCAGTCGCTTGAACAATACATTTTAGTGTCCTTTGTTTAATCATCATTTTTCTCACATCATTAACTGCCTTGCTATCTTTTGCTTGTTTAATATTTTCTTATTTAATATATTTAAATTAACTTAACATAAAAAGAGCACACAAACCAATCAATTCTTAACTAATCTGCCTGTTTTCTTAAAAAGGCAGGAATATCAAGATAGTCAGGATCCTTATTTGATTGCGTATTTTGTTCATTAACCACTTTGGCAACAGATTTTTTTTCCTCTGCTAACGATGTTATAACAGGCATTGAGCCTTGCATCTGATGATAACGCTGCTCTAGTGAGCACTTTTGTGGTGTTTTATTAGTAATCAACATAATTTCTGGCCGTTTATCCATACCAATTCCTGTAGCAACTACGGTCACACGCAACTCATCATTCATTTCAGGATCCAGAGAAGTGCCAATAACAACAGTTGCATTATCCGACGCAAATGCACGAATGCTATTACCAACTGTTTCAAATTCATCGAGCCGCAAATCAAAACCAGCGGTAATATTAACCAATACACCACGAGCGCCAGATAAATCGATATCTTCCAACAATGGGCTAGAAATTGCTATTTCTGCCGCTTCTTCAGCTCGGTCTTCACCTCGTGCTACGCCTGATCCCATCATAGCATAACCCATTTCAGACATAACAGTACGAACATCAGCAAAATCTACATTCATTAAACCAGGACGAGTAATAAGCTCAGCAATGCCTTGTACAGCACCTTTTAGCACATCATTTGCAGCACCGAATGCATCTAGCAAAGAAATACCGCGCCCAAGCACTTTTAATAATTTATCATTCGGAATGGTAATCAAGGAATCAACATCCTTAGATAGTTCTGAGATTCCTGTTTCAGCAAATGCCATGCGTTTTTTACCTTCAAAGTTGAAAGGTTTGGTTACAACCGCTACCGTTAGTATACCAAGTTCTTTAGCAACTTCAGCTACGACAGGAGCTGCACCGGTTCCCGTACCACCACCCATACCAGCAGCAATAAAGACCATATCTGCCCCATCAATCGCATTGTGCAAAGCTTCACGATCTTCTTCAGCGGCATTACGACCAACTTCAGGATTAGCTCCTGCTCCCAAGCCTTTTGTAATGCCATTGCCGATCTGAATAGTTTGTCCTACTGCTGTTTTACGTAATGCCTGAGCATCAGTATTAACAGCAAAGAATTCAACACCTTCAATACGTTCACGCACCATGTGTTCAACAGCATTGCCGCCGCCACCACCAACGCCGATGACTTTAATCACAGCGTCATTAGTTAATTCCATTGGTTCAAACATAATCTCTCTCCATTTTCTGCCTATATAGAAGCGAAAGATTTGCTTCTTAAAAAATTAAAATTCTTTTCTAATCCAATTGGTGATTTTATAAAACCAATTAGTAAGTGATGTACACTTATCCAGTTCTAGTTCATTTCCAAGCTGAGTCTGTTTGCCATAATGCAATAGCCCGACAGCTGTGGAGTAATAAGTCTCCTGTGCATAATCTGTTAAACCAGTTATATTTAATGGTTTACCGATACGTACCTGAGTATGAAATACTCTTTGGGCACATTCGACTAGACCATCAATTTGAGCGCCGCCTCCTGTTAAAACAATGCCAGCGGCCAGATGATGTTTAAGATTTTGCTGGCGTAATTGTTCTTGCAATTTCAAAATTTCATCATTTACTAAGTTTAGCAACTCTGTGTAACGTGGCTCGATAACTTCAGCTAATGTTTGGCGTTGTAAATTTCTAGGTAGCCGACCACCTACACTTGGGACTTCAACATTTTCGTCTTTACTAACAATAGTGCTTAATGCGCATCCATGACGAACTTTTATTGTTTCAGCATCATTTGGTGGGGTACCAAATGCGTAAGCAATATCACTTGTCACTACATTACCAGCATATGGTATAACCTTGGTATGACGCAGTGCTCCGGCAGTATAAACGGCTATATCCATGGTTCCACCACCAATATCGACAACACATACTCCCAATTCACATTCATCTTCCGTTAAAACGGAATAACTTGATGCTAAACCGGCAAAAATTAATTGATCTACTTTTAAGCCACAGCGTTCAACTGCTTTAACAATATTTTTAGCCGTATCATTATGGCAAGTAATCAGATGTACCTTGGCTTGCATACGCACACCTGAAAGTCCTACTGGATTTTTAATTCCTTCTTGATAATCAATCGCATATTCTTGTGGAATAACATGTAAAATTCTATGTTCATCACGAACACGGACAGATTTAGCTGTATGGACAACGCTATCTACATCATTTTGAGTAACTTCATCTTCAGAAATAGGCACCATACCTATTTCATTCTGACAACTAACATGCTTCCCGGAAAGCGCTAGATAAACAGATGATATTTGGCAATCCGCCATAAATTCTGCTTGATCAATAGCTCGCTGCACGCATTTAACGACAGATTCCAAATCATTCACACCACCTTTATCCATCCCTCTAGATGGAGAATTACCGACACCAATAATATTTACCATCCCATCAGGCAGAATTTCACCAACCAGCGCAGAAACCTTAGAAGTTCCAATTTCAAGACCAACTATTAATTTTCTGTCCGTAGTTTTAATCATCGTTATTTGCCTGTATCTATTTATAATCAGCAGTTTTAAAAAATATTTAAATTCAATGTGTAACAGGTTTAGCTAAAAGTGGTAACCAACCTACAGCAGCACCGCTACCATATCGCAAATCTATATATCCAATACGTTTATTTCTAACTTGTTTTAATAGTGGATAAAGCTCAAGAAAACAGTTTAATCGTTCTTTAATATCCTGTTTACCTATATTTAATCGAATATCATTAGCTAAAACTAATTGCCAGGCACCTCGTGCAGTCATTGATACTGACTTAATGCTAAAATTATGTGGAGCTAATTGCTGTTGTATAACACGATACATTTCTAATACTTCTTGCTGAGTGCCTTGTGGCCCATATAACATCAAAAAATTACCGTTAACATTTAATAATGCTGGCAAGCTAAAAACAGTCCCTTCTTCATTAATAAAAAATGTATCATTCCATTTAGCATAAGGTTTATATTCCACTAAATGAATTTTTAGTTCATCCGGCCATTGTTTACGTACCATAACTTGGCTTACCCATGGCATGGTTTTTATTTGATTCTGAATGGCATTCATATCTATAGTCATAAATGTACCAGGCATACCTAGTGACAATATTGCTTTTATAACATTATCGTCACGGGTATAATAGCGTTCTCCAGTAATCAGCAGCTTTGAGATAGGCAATCGATTAACATCTTTCATCCAATTTAACACCATCAACACCCCACATATGATGGTACCCAATACTATCAAGAAGAAGATAACGCCTGCTAAATAAGAACCATTGCTTCGACTTATATCATTGCTCTGTTCTTCAGGCTTTTTATTATGAATGTTCAGTGATGCCTGAGGCATATTACTCCGCCAATTCCAAAATCTTTTTAACTAAGTGTGAAAAACTCATTCCTACTTGTTTAGCAGCCATAGGTACTAAACTATGACTGGTCATTCCAGGTGATGTATTTATTTCTAATAAATAAAAAATACCATTGTTATCACCCATAAGATCAACACGCCCCCAACCAGTACAACCAATCGCCTTATAAGCAGCTAGCGATAATTCATTTATTTGCTCTTCTTCTTCGGTTTTCAACCCACCAGGACAGAAATATCGTGTTTCATTAGAAAGATATTTGGCATTATAATCATAAAAAATACCTTTCGGTTGAATACGAATTGATGGCAATACCTGCTCTCCTACAATTGCCACAGTATATTCAGGTCCATTTAGACATTTCTCAATTAGAGCATATGTGTCATAACGAAAAGCAAACTCGAGAGCTATTCTTAATTCAGTTAAAGTGCTTACTTTTCTCATACCAATACTTGAACCTTCAAGAGTTGGCTTCACAATAAGCGGCAAACCTAAATGATAAACAGACTCAAAAAGCATATCATCTGATATCATTGCTAGCTGTTGTTTACCAATGGCTATATAGGATGCAATCGGCAAACCTATTCCAGCCCATAATTGTTTGGTACGTAGCTTATCCATTGAAAGTGATGAAGCTAAAACACCACTACCAGTATATGGTATACCTAAAAATTCTAAGACACCTTGTACAGTACCATCTTCACCACCGCGGCCATGTAAAGTAATAAAAACTTTATTATAACCAGCCTCTTTTAATTTAATGACAGAAAACTCTTTAATATCAACTGGATAGGCATCTATTCCAGTATCACATAAGGCATTGACTACAGCTTTACCAGATTGCAGTGACACCTCTCTTTCAGCAGAATTTCCGCCTAAAAGTACGGCAACTTTATCACCCATAATGCTTTCTCTCATTTGTTAAGATTGGCCGTAAATATGTATCAGCCAAATTCCGTGCTATCTTGCCTATATTGCCAGCTCCCTGTATAAGTATCAGATCATTATCTTCTATAATTTGTGCTAATATTTCGCTGATTTTATTATGCTCAACAATAAAAATAGGATCTAATTTGCCTCGATTTCGAATTGTCCGACATAATGATGGACTATCTGCGCCAGGGATAGGTTCCTCTCCTGCCGGATAGACATCTAGCATTAACAATACATCAACCTGCTCTAAAATATTGGAAAAATCATCATATAAATCACGTGTGCGGGTATATCTGTGTGGCTGAAAAACCATCACAATACGTTTATCTGACCATCCTTCTTTTGCTGCTTTAATGGTAGCATTAACTTCTGTTGGATGGTGACCATAATCATCCAGCAGCATAACACTACATTTTTTCCCATTAACATTAGCTAAATGAAAATTACCTAAGAAATCAAAACGTCGCCCTGTCCCTTGAAATTTTTCTAGTGCAGTTAAAATAGAACTATCATCAATTTCTTCTTCTGTTGCTACTGCAATAGCCGCAGTTGCATTTAATGCATTATGACGCCCAGGTATATTCAAGATAAAAGCTAAATCAGTTCG
This sequence comes from Arsenophonus sp., assembly GCA_046530935.1. GTDB lineage: Bacteria > Pseudomonadota > Gammaproteobacteria > Enterobacterales > Enterobacteriaceae > Arsenophonus. Next base: position 12,277 of record JBHEQW010000010.1, on the reverse strand, counting down.
GTTTTCTCGTGTTACAGTAAAGAAATCTTGACTGCCTCGTTGCTTATAGGATATAATACGGATATCTGCATCCTCACTAAAGCCATAAGTTGTAATATAACGTCCTATTTGAGGTAGCAGCGAACGCACTACAGGATCATCGATACATAATACTGCTCGACCATAAAATGGAAGATTGTGTAAGAAACTGATGAAAGTCTGTTTTAATTTCTCAAAATCACCATCATAAGTTTCCATATGATCTGCTTCAATATTTGTTATAACAGCAACTAGTGGTTGTAAATGTAAGAATGAAGCATCACTCTCATCGGCTTCTGCAATTAAATAGCGGCTAGTCCCTAAACGTGCATGTCCACCTACTGCTTTTACTAATCCACCATTAATAAAAGTTGGATCTAAACCTGCTTGCGCGTAAATGCTAGCAATCATCGCGGTAGTCGTTGTTTTACCATGTGTTCCTGCGATAGCTATCCCATGACGAAAACGCATCAATTCCGCTAACATTTCAGCGCGTCGAATGACCGGAATACCAGCTTTGCGTGCAGCAATAATTTCTAGATTATCTGCAGCTATTGCCGTAGATACGACGACAACGCAAGCATTTGCAACATTCTCTGGTCTGTGATTAAAAAAAATTTTTACGCCAAGCTCTATTAATTTGTCAGTAACTGTACTAGATAACAAATCAGAACCACTAATTTCATAACCTTCGTTAGCCAATACTTCAGCAATACCGCTCATGCCAGAACCACCAATTCCAATAAAATGGATATGCCTAACTCGACGCATTTCAGGCACTATTGCTCTTAATTTTGCTAATTGTTGTGTATTCTTCACTTTAGTCACTTTGCTCTTCACGATTTCTATCTCTGATTTTAACATTCTTTAATGAAAAATCGGTTTCATTTAGCAACTTCAATTAATGTTGCTGCTAGACGTTTAGTTGCATCAGTAATCGATGTTGCTCGTGCTTTTTTTGCCATTTCCAATAACTTGGGCCTAGTGCATTGTTTTAATAGCGTTACCAATGCATTCGTTGAAAATTGCGGCTGCTCAACAATTTTTGCTGCTCCAGCCTTTTCTAACGGCAAGGCATTCCAATATTGTTGCCGATCTTTATGCTGGAATGGAATAAAAATTGCTGGTAAGCCGGCAGCAGCAACTTCACTAACCGTTAATGCACCTGCGCGACAAACTATGATATCAGCCCATGCATAAGCCTGAGCCATATTATCAATAAATTCAGCTACTTTATAAGTGCATGATTTGTGAGATAACTTTTTATATAAAGTTTCAGTCATTTGCTGAGAACCTTTGCCTGCTTGATGCCAAATTATTACTTTTCTATCTAATTGATCTGCAACTTCAGGTAATGTTTGGTTTAAAATTTTTGCACCTTGACTGCCGCCTATTACTAAAATTCGAATAGGACCATTACGATTAATTAAACGTTCTTGAGGTTCAGGTAAGGCTAATATCGCCTCACGAACTGGATTTCCGACTACCGCAGCACCAGAGAAGGCACTTGGAAATGCTTGTAAAACACGCTTGGCAATTTTAGCCAACCAACGATTGGTTAATCCTGCCATCCCATTTTGCTCATGAAGTACAATTGGAATATTACATAACCATGCAGCAATACCGCCAGGACCAGAAACATATCCTCCCATACCTAATACGACATCAGGTTGATAACGCTGTATAATTACCTTTGACTGCTTTATTGCTTTAATAATTTTAAACGGTGCTAGCGATATTTCTTTAATACCTTTACCACGCAAACCTGAAATCTTTATAAATTCGATTTCGATGCCATGTTTAGGAACTAAATCTGCCTCCATCCGGTCAGCAGTTCCTAACCAACGAATATCCCAACCTTGCAGCTTTAGATAATTAGCCACTGCCAGTCCAGGAAAAACATGTCCTCCAGTACCTCCCGCCATCACTAGGAGGCGTTTTGGTTGGCTCATTTAACTCTCCTTACAAATTCTTGTGCTCTCTTAAGGCGTGTTTCAAAATCTATACGTAATAAGATAGCTATGGCAATAAACATAATTAATAGGCTAGATCCACCATAGCTAATTAACGGTAGTGTCAATCCTTTAGTTGGCAACATTCCAACAGCCGCTCCAACATTAACTAAGGCTTGGAAAGTAAACCAGATACCGATTGAGCAAGCTAAATAACCAGAAAAATTTTGCTTCGCATCTAACGCCCGTTTTCCAATCATCATGATGCGAAACGCAACAAAAAATAACATTAAAAGCACTAACAAAACTCCGACATAACCTAGTTCTTCTGCTAAAACCGAGAAAATAAAATCAGTATGTGCTTCAGGCAAATATTCCAATTTTTGGATAGAATTACCTAACCCTTGGCCAAATAATTCACCACGCCCAAATGCCATCAAAGATTGTGTTAATTGATAACCACTATCAAAAGGATCTTCCCATGGATTAAGAAAAGAGGTTATTCGACGTAATCGATAAGATTCAAAATAGATCAAATCAATAATACCTACCGAACAAATAACAATACCGATAATAAACGGCAGTAATCTAGCACCTGCAAGGAATAGCAATGCTAGAGTTGTCACAACCAATACAATTACTGTACCTAAATCAGGCTGCAATAGCAGCAGAATAGCAATTAATATTAAAATGCACATCAGTTTGATAAAGCTAAAAAATCGTGTTTGCACATCATCTGTTTTTCTAACTAAATAACTTGATACATAGCAAAATAAGGCTAATTTTGTAACCTCAGATGGCTGTATACTGATAATACCGGTATTAATCCAACGAGAGGCACCATTAACTGAACTACCGGCAACCAATACCACTAATAACAGTATTAATGCAGTTATTAACAATAAAAAATTATATTTTTCCCACCATATCATTGGGATATTTAAGACTAATAAAACTAAAAAAAATGATAAAATTAAATAGAGAAGATCACGTTTAGCAAAGAAAAAAGGATCTTGCATTAAACGCTCCCCAATCGGTATAGAAGCTGATGTCACCATAATAAAACCAACTATAGTCAGACATAATATAAGCAAAACCAAAGTACGATCATAAAGGATCTTACCCGGAATATGATTATTAGACTCAGCGTCAGCACAACTTATTAGTAGTCGTTTGAAGTTAAATATAATCATTGACCTAACTCCTTTGCTAATTGGCTAAATCTATTGCCACGTTGTTCAAAATTACGAAATTGGTCGAAACTTGCACAAGCTGGTGAGAGAAGCACCATATCACCAGCTTTTAATTTTGGCGCAATGGTACGTAGACATTGCTCCATTGTATCTAGCAGCAAACTATTTTGTTTTAACTGTGCTAATCGATAACCATCATGGCCAAAACAGTATAATTTAATATTTTTTGCTGAAATATATTGTTTTAGTGATGAAAAATCCGCTGATTTTCCTTCTCCACCCAATAATAAATAAAGAGTTCCATCTGCTTGTAAAGTTTTTAAAGCCGCTTCTGTGCTGGCAACATTAGTTGCTTTAGAATCATTAATCCATTGAATACCTTGATGATGATGAACTAATTGGCAACGATGAGGTAAACCTGGATATTGAGTTAACGCCGTTAAACTAGCCTTACGTGGAATATTCACTGCATCTGCTAAAGCTATTGCAGCCACTCCATTAAGATAGTTATGTTGTCCAACTAGCTTTAATTCAGCAATATTAATAATCGGCTTCCCTTTTATTTGCAGTTCTTTATAACGAGTATTTAATTGATAATTGCCACTATTAATACCAAAACTAATACAACGAGCATCACAGCCTAGTAACGGCCAAGTTTGTGGATCTTGTTCATTAACAATACAAACTTTAGCGCCAGCATAAATTCCTAACTTAGCCAAACGGTACTTTTCAACGCCTGTCAAGTATCTATCTACATGATCTTCTGTCACATTCAATATGGTTGCTACCGCAGCTTTTAAACTCGATGTTGTTTCAAGCTGAAAACTAGAAAGCTCTAATACATACAAATCATAATCTTTTTTTAATAATGTCAGCGCTGGCGTTCCTATATTACCACCAACTGCCACTTTCCAATTAGCTGCTTTTGCCATTTCAGAAACTAATGTTGTAACTGTACTTTTGCCATTAGAACCGGTGATAGCAACTATCGGTTTGTCTGTTTCACGACAAAAAAGTTCAATATCACCAATAATTTCAATACCTTTGTCTGCTGCTATTTTTAATTCTGTAGTAGCAAGCGAAATCCCAGGGCTTGCAACAATTAAATCAGCTGCCATCAACCATTCAGTATTCCAACTACCACAGTGACATGCAACTTCAGCAGACAATTTATCCTTACATGGAGGTGTTATTCGTGTATCAATTATGCGTGGGACAACTTTGCGAGATAAAAAAAAGTCGACACAAGATAGACCTGTCTGTCCTAATCCAATGATGATAACTTTTTTACCATAATAATTAGCCATTATTAACGCACCTTTAATGTTAGCAATCCAATCAATACCAACACTAATGATATAATCCAAAAACGAACAATAACTCGAGGTTCAGGCCACCCTTTTAATTCGTAATGATGGTGGATTGGCGCCATCCGAAAAATACGTTGACCACGTAGTTTAAATGATCCCACTTGTAGAATTACCGATAAAGTTTCAACAACAAACACGCCACCCATAATCAACAATAAAAATTCTTGCCTAAGTAAAACCGCAATCGTTCCCAATACACCACCCAATGACAACGAGCCAACATCACCCATGAAAACTTGCGCAGGATAAGTGTTAAACCATAAAAACCCTAAACCAGCACCTACAATTGCCGTACAAACCACAACTAATTCACCTGCATGCTTGATATAAGGAATTTTTAAATAGTTAGCAAAATTAAAATTACCAGTTGCCCAAGCCACTAATGCAAAACCTGCCGAAATAAAAACAGTTGGCATAATTGCTAAGCCATCTAGTCCATCAGTTAAATTAACTGCATTACTTGTGGCAACAATAACAAAATAAGTCAGTAAAATATAAAACAGACCAAGTTGTGGCATGACATCTTTAAAAAATGGCACAAGTAATTGAGTGACTGCCGTATTTTTACCGGTGATATATAAAGCTAATGCCACTCCAAAAGCTAATATAGATTGCCAGAAATATTTCCAACGAGCGATCAGCCCTCTGTGGTTTTTACATACCACTTTACGATAATCATCAATAAAGCCAATAACGCCATATCCCAACAAAACAGCTAATACACACCAAACATATGGATTATTTAGGCTAGTCCATAGCATGACTGAAATTACAATAGAAGATAAGATCAATACACCTCCCATGGTAGGTGTGCCACGTTTGTTAAAATGCGATTCTGGACCTTCATCACGTACAATTTGACCTATTTGTAATTTTTGCAAATAGAAAATTAAATAAGGCCCCATCCATAGCGAAATCACCAAAGCCGTTAACAAACTGGTAATGGCTCGAAATGTCAAATAAGAAAAAAGATTAAAGCCAGAAAAATATTTAACTAAATATTTTGCTAAATAAACTAACATAAAAACCACTCCTGTATGGCGTGTACAACTTCTTCCATTGCTGTACTGCGCGAACCTTTAACTAAAACTGATATGGTTTCATATTCTCTTATTAATTGGATCAGTTTTGCAATTAGCTCTTTTTTAGAAGTAAAATGCTCGCCGCAACCACTCTTTTGGCTAATAATGACACTTTGTTGACCAATACTTAACACTCTATCAAGCTTCATTTGGTAAGTTGCTATGCCAACTTCTTGATGACATTTTTTAGTTTGGTCGCCTAATTCACACATATCACCTACAACTAAAATACGGTATCCAGGCATTTGAGATAAAACATCAGCAGCAGCAATCATAGAGCCGGTATTTGCATTGTATGTATCATCTAAAATAAGTTTACCTGGCGCTAAATGGATTGGGTATAAACGACCTGATATAGGCCGAACAGCTGCTAATCCAAGCCTAATTTGCTCGAGAGTTGCACCAACAGAGATCGCTAAAGCACTAGCCGCTAATGCATTGGCAACATTATGTTTACCTGGTAATGGTAATAATATTGAGACAACACCAATTGGTGTATGCAATTTAAATTCGGTACCTATTAATTTTATAGCAATATTTTCTGCATAAAAATCAGACTGTTGCTGTTTCATTGTAGAAAAACGCCAAATGGTTTGTTCTTGCTTGAAATAAGATTGCCAATTTTTCCAATCATGGCTAGCCAAATTAATAACAGCAGTTCCTTTTTCTTTTAACCCATGAAAAATTTCGCCCTTTGCCTTAGCAACACCTGATAACGAACTAAAACCCTCAAGATGAACAGCAAATAAATTATTAACTAATACACTATCAGATCTAACAATATCAGTGGTATAGGCTAGTTCACCGACATGATTAGCTCCCATTTCAATCACTGCATACTTGTGCTCTGCTGTTAACCGAAATAATGTTAACGGTACACCAATATCATTATTGAAATTACCTTCAGTAAAAAGTGTTGTGCCAGATTGAGATAGAATTGCAGCCACCATCTCTTTAACCGAAGTTTTGCCAGAAGAGCCTGTTACCCCTATAACCTTTGCTTGACTTTGTGATCGAATCCAAGCCGCTAATTTCCCCATGGCTAAGCGCGTATCTTTAACAATAACTTGTGGAGAGTTAATACTTAACGATCGCTCAACTAATAATGCCGAAGCACCAGCTGTAGTAGCTTCTTTAACAAAATGATGACCATCAAAACGTTCACCCTTTAAAGCAATAAACAAACCATTAATGGGTCGTTGACGACTATTGCTTGTTATCATATTAAGGCATAAATTCTCTGCCTGCTGATCATTTATGTGCAGCAAACCACCTTGTATCACAGCAGCTAATTTCTTCAATGAAATAGGGATCATGCCATCATCCCCAATAGCTGGGCTACCGTCAAGCGATCGGAATAATAGAGTCGACGATCACCAATAATTTGATAATTTTCGTGACCTTTACCAGCAATTAATATAACATCATTAGTATTTGCCTGCATAATTGCACTAGTAACTGCTTCTAGTCGTCCAATAATAGGCATTGCCCGACCAGCGTCAAGAAAACCGCTCAAAATATCATCAATTATGGCTTTAGGTTCTTCACTACGTGAATTATCATCAGTTACTACCACAATATCAGCATACTGTTCAGCTACACTACCCATCAATGCACGTTTACCCTTGTCTCGATCACCCCCACAACCAAACACACACCAAAGTTTACCACGACAATGGAGACGGAGCGCAATTAATGCTTTTTCGAGTGCATCAGGAGTATGCGCATAATCGACAACAACGGTTGGCTTTCCTTGGGAAGTGAAGACTTCCATTCGCCCACAAACCGGTTGTAAAGCGCGTGATGATTTTATGAGAGTATCCAATGAGTAACCCATCATTAAAAGTGTTGCCATAGCTAGCATAGCATTATTAACGTTAAAAACCCCCATTAATGGGCTTTCTAGCGAACTTTTTCCCCAGGTTGAATTAAAATAAATGGTAGCACCAAGATTGTGATAATCAACTTCCTCTACTAACACCCAAGCACCCTGCCAATCAGCAGGTATACGTTTCTCCATCGAAACTGCACATGCTTCTGGCAATCTTTTTAGCCACTGTAAACCCATGTCATCATCCACATTGATAATCTGTTTATCAGATTTATGCTTTGAAAATAATAACCATTTTGCAGCTGCATAATTTTCCATATCACCATGATAATCAAGGTGATCACGACTTAAATTAGTAAAAATAGCAGCTGCAAAAGGAATAGCGGCAACCCGACCTTGTACTAAACCATGTGAAGAAACTTCCATAACCACTAAAGTAGCCTGTTTGTCAACCAACAACTGTAATTCAGCCTGAACATCTACAGCCGAGCCTGTAGTATTTTTTTTATGTACAATCTGTCCTAGTATTCCATTACCAACTGTGCCCATTATGGCAGTAACTTCGCCAAGCCATTTTGCCCACTGAGCAATTAGATGAGTAGTAGTTGTTTTACCATTTGTTCCTGTTACACCAATTAATCGCAATTTTTTAGCTGGATGTTGATAAAATTCTCCTGCTAAAAGTGATAATTGATTATTCAAATCGTTAATATAAATGACAGGAACGCCATGCATATATCTAATCGTTCCAGCTTCAATCTCACTTTCTGCTTCAACAATAATTGCGGCAACACCTTGCGCTATTGCTTGAGAAATATATTGTCGTCCATCTGTTTGATGGCCCTTAACTGCTAAAAATAGGTCTCCTTCAGCTACCTTACGGCTATCAATGGTCATTTCTCTTAATACCTTATCTGGTGCGTTAACATCCAGTACTGCAAGTAAATCGCATAGATTACGATCTGCCACCTGTAGCCTCTTTTATCTTATTAATTACTAATTCATTACCATCTGAAGTTAATGCATCAGGCTTTATATTCATTAACCGTAAAACGCCACCCATAATAGCGCCAAACACTGGTGCAGAAACAGCACCACCATAATATTTTCCCATAGTAGGGTTATTGATAATCACAACCAGAGCATAGCGAGGATTACTTGCTGGTGCACCGCCAGCCGTATAAGCAATATATTGATTAATATAATGACCATTATTTCCCACTTTTTTTGCTGTGCCTGTTTTAATAGCTATTCGATAACCCTTAACTGCTGCTAGAACACCGCCACTACCAGGCAATGTAACACTTTCCATCATACCAACTACTGTGCGCATAATCGCCTCAGGGAAAATACGAGCACCTGATACCAACGTCTGATCAACTTTTGTGATTGATAGTGGACGATAAATTCCAAAACTACTAATTGTTGCATAAACTCGCGCTAACTGTAATGGTGTTACCATTAGCCCATAACCAAAAGAAAATGTAGCCCTTTCAAATTTAGACCATCGCATTTTTTTATTAGGAAAGATGCCATTACTTTCTCCAATTAATCCTAAATTTGTTGGTTTACCCAAACCAAATCGAGCATAAACATCTAGTAGTTCATTCTCAGGCATCGCCAATGCTAACTTTGAAACACCAACATTACTTGATTTTCCTAAAATACTGGTAATAGATAATTCATTATGTCTTGATACATCTTTAATTTCATGACCACTAATCATATATGGTTGAGTATTTAACACACTATTTGCTTTTACAATTCCATTATTCAATGCACTGATAATCACCATCGGTTTAACTGTTGAACCTGGTTCAAATACATCAGTGATCGCACGATTCCGCATAATTTGAGTTGTAGTGCCAACAAGATTGTTTGGGTTATATGATGGGCTATTAGCCATAGCTAATACTTCACCAGTGTGAACATCGAGTAAAACAGCAGTACCAGATTCAGCTTTATTTTCCATTACACTGCGCGTTAGTTCACGATAAACCAATGATTGTATTCGTTCGTCAATACTTAATACCAAGTCGTTTGCAACCTGACTATCAACGCAGGAAATATTTTCGATAACAAGTCCATAACGATTTTTACGTACTATCTTTTTTCCTGGTTCCCCAGTTAACAGATAATTAAAGCTTTTTTCAATTCCTTCAATTCCATTCCCATCAATATCTGTCAGCCCAATCAAATGAGCGGTTACTGGACCATATGGATAATAACGACGCGACTCTTTACGTAAATAAATACCAGCTATTTTTAATTTGCTAATATATTCAGCAACAGATGGATTTACTTGGCGAGCTAAATAGATAAATCGATTATTAGGATTAAGACTAATTTTATTGTTCACTTGTTCAAGAGGCACTCTTAATTCATCTGCTAATGCTTGCCAACGTTTATCATTAGTTAATCCACCATTTTCATAAATTATTTTTGGATCAGCTAAAATAGCATAAACTAGAACACTTACTGCTAGCTGACGCCCATCGCGATCACTTATCATACCGCGTGCAGTTATCACTTTTTGAACCCGAAGCGAACGCATATCACCTTCTCTAAGAAGATCTTTTGGGTTAATAACTTGCAGATAAGTAACACGAATAATTAGACCAATTAATGCCAATCCTATACCTGCGCACAATAGCAAGAAACGCCAGCCAACATAGTTAACTTTTTCTTCACACCGTATTCTATACTTTACTGAGTATGTAGGCTTCATGTTATATACCTATTGACTAAAACTATTTAGCGATCACAATATGTTCTTGCATAGGGTCTACATGGACCATTTCTAGCCTTTCTAGCGAAAGGCGCTCAACTCGACTATGATTTCCTAATAAGCTCTTTTCCAAGATTAAATTTCGCCATTCTAGATCCAAAGATTCTTTTTCTTTTGTCATCAAATCCTTTTGTGCGGTTAATAACCGTGTTTGATGACTGATGTTTACAATTGAAATCGCTGATATGATAATTACTATCAAGAAAAGAAAGGGGATTATTCCGTGCCGAAAAATATCGCAACCAATAATCCTAATTAAGCTATATTTTTTCGCAGTCATTATTATTTTAACATTTCAGCAAAACGCACAACTGAGCTTCTTGCTCGTGGATTTTTAATAAGTTCTATTCCTGTTGGTTTTATTTTACCTAACATTTTCAATGTTGGGCTACTAATTGCTTTTAATTGCAGATCGGTTAATGGTAATCCAACTAGAACTTTTGGTCCTTTGGTATGATCTCGGATAAAACGCTTAACCAGTCTGTCTTCCAATGACTGAAAACTAATAATGGACAGCCGTCCATGTGGTGCCAATATCTTTAATGATCCATCTAGTGCTTTTGCTATTTCTTCTAATTCAGTATTTATATAAATACGAATTGCCTGGAAGGATCGCGTTGCTGGATGCTTATATTTCTCCTTAAACGGACTAACTTGTGCTATCAACTCTGCGAGTTGTTTTGTTCGTGTTAACGGCTCTCCAGATGAATGATGGTTACGAGCCACAATCGCTTTTGCGATTCTTTTTGCAAATCGTTCTTCGCCATAAGTTTTCAATACCCAGGCTATAGCCGATTCTTTAGCGTTCATTAACCATTCAGCGGCAGATTGGCCTGTTGTAGGATCCATCCGCATATCTAATGGGCCATCACGCATAAAAGAAAAACCTCGTTCTGGATCATCTAATTGTGGTGATGAAACACCTAAATCAAGCAGTACGCCATCAATTTTGCCAACTAATCCCTCTTTTGCAAGAAATGTTGGTAAGTGAGAAAAAGAACCATGTTTAATTAAAAACCTGTAATCAGTAATCATTTTTTCAGCGGCTACTACAGCATGTGGATCACGATCTATTGCTATTAGACGCCCTTCACTACCTAACCGAGAGAGAATTAATTGAGAGTGTCCTCCTCGGCCAAAAGTACCATCAACATAAATGCCATTTTTTTTTATATTTAATCCATTGACTGCTTCATCAAGAAGCACACTGATATGTTTAAATTGACTTTCTGCCATATTAAAAAGATAAATCCTATAACCGTGTTGATAATGGTTCATTTACGTTTTGTTTAGTCTGAATATCTGTTTGTAGTTGTTGATATAAAGTCAAATCTTCTAATCCCATAATTTAAATTTATTAATTTAATCAAACAGCATAACTGCCTTTTTGAGCAATGCATATTAACTTCAAGGTATTAAACCAGCAAAAGATTAACTACACAGTATCCACCATGATATTCACTTCAATCTCAAAGTAATAAATACCAAACACGACGTTCAGCTGGATTAATAATAAAAGTAAAAAGCTGTGATAGTTTTTTTAATAATTTCCGATCCATATAAGCTTAAAGTAATAGTCATGGCTTATGAGATATTGTGGATACTAAAACAATCTGACATTCAGTTGGTGACTACATAGTTCAGCCTACTACGATAGCAGCTAGGTAGAATTAACCGTCCTTTGCTTTCAAAATTAATAATTGTTACGCCATGAAACATATCTCTTCAACCATTGTTTTTAAAAATCACTACATTACCCCACCACAATTTTCCAGTTACTATAGAGCTTACGAATGGCATAAAAATCTTATCAAGCAAAAGTTATATAGCGCTTTAGCTTTATTTACAGAATAATCTTGGAAGATGTTTGGGTGGGTTTTCTGACAAGTAAAAATTAACATTAAGATAAAATTGAATAAATTAATTTTTATGCTTATATAAACTGTCAAAACTTATTTAGTTCATAAAAAAATAAAATAAATACTAAAATATACAACTAATTCTTAATTTTAAATTTATATTTATATGAAATCTCGTTCATAT